>CAJXVG010000022.1 GCA_913061495.1 uncultured Winogradskyella sp. | reverse complement strand
ACGAGATCAGCCTCGGTCTCGTGGGCTCGGAGATGTGTATAAGAGACAGGCGGTAGCGACAGGAGATATGGTAGCGGTAAAAAAACTTATTAAGTCGGGAGCTAATGTCAATGAAAAATCTAACGGTATGATGCCTATTCATTATGCGGCAAAATATAATCGTGTAGATATGATAAAGGTATTGATAACAGCAGGATCTAAAATCCATGAGGTTTGTGATAAAGGTTTTACACCATTGAGACATGCAGAGAAATCTAAAGCTAAGGATGCAGCATTGTTCTTAAAGAGATTTAAAAAGAAAACTGTCTAAAATTTAGACAATTATTTGAGTTAGTTAGTTAGCAAAAGCGCCTTTGGAGAAAGGCGCTTTTTTATATAAAATTCTATTTCAGAAAACTTAAATCGGAATTTGTAGAAATTTCATAAGGTGATTTTCCATGTTCAAATATTCTAGCTTCCAAAGTTCCTTTTAAAGTTAGGTTATCTTCTTTTGCTTCAATCCAACTGCCTTCACGCAATCCAATTACAGGTGGAGTGTTGTAAGCATGAAATTCCTTGATTCTTGTTTCACGTGTTTCCCCTTTATGTGTACTATTTGGATCTGGATCTAAATAATGTGGATTAATATTAAAAGGCAATATCCCTAAAGTTTTAAAACTTGGAGGATATACAATAGGCATATCATTTGTGGTATTTATCGTTAAGCCACAAATATTACTTCCTGCACTTGTTCCTAAATATGGAGTGCCTTTATTTATGGCATTTTTAAGTGGATTCAAAATGTCATTTTTATACAACATATTGACTAAAACAAAGGTGTTTCCACCTCCAACAAAGATACCTTTGGCATTAGCAATAGCTTTAACAGGGTTTTTAAACTGATGAATCCCTTTTACCTTTTTATCTATTTTACTAAAAGCCTCAGAGGTTTTTTTTGTGTATTCATCATGGGAAATACCGCCAGGTCTTGCGTACGGAATAAATAGAATTTCATCTGTTTTTTCAAAATGAATTTGAAGTTCATCTAACAAATAATCTAAATAATCACTTCCGTGTATGGTTGAAGTGCTGGCAATGAGCATTGATTTCAAAATAGAGTGTTTTTTGTAAAAATAAGAGTTATTTTTTATTCATATAAATAGCGAGAATGGTCTTTTCCATTTTTCGATTTAACAAACATTTACCACCTATTTTTTATGAAAATTAAAGAATATAACCGAACTTTAGTTTTAAAACCAATTTATAATGAACAAAACACTACTTATACTCTTTAGCCTTTTCGCAACCGTTATTTACAGTCAAGATGTTAACCGAATTACCGTTGATGGTAAAATTATAGTTTCTTCTGCTGATAAAGAAGGAGTAACGGTATTCAATAGCTCATCTAACAAAGGCACGTTTACGGATGAAAACGGAGATTTTAAGATTAACGTGGCAGTAAATGATATCGTTGAGTTTAGCTCGTTGCAATTTAAGGACTTTACGGTAAAAGTTACGGACAATATTATGGAAACTAAGCAAATGACCGTAATTTTGGTTGAAGAAGTTAACAAATTACCAGAAGTAGTGCTGTTACCATTTGGTCTCACAGGTGAAATAGATGCAGATTTAGCTAATGTTAGAACTTACAACGCAGATTTAGATGCCATTTATTTTGGATTGGAAAATGTTGAAGATTTTGAGTTTTCTGCAGATTATAAAACTGAAGCTGAAAATTTGGCGTTTAACGAATACCATCCACGTGTAGAAAATATGATAAACGTTGTAAACTTAGCAGGCTTTATTTACAAACAAGTTTCGGGTAAAACAACAACATCCAAAACCGATAAGGAAAAAGCCCTTGAGAGGTCTCCGTTTCAAAAAGCGTTAGACCAATATAGTATCAATTACATTCATGTAAATTTTAATATACCTCGCGAAGAAGTCCCAAACTTTGTAAATTATGTTGAAAATCAAGGTATAGATAAAGAACTACTTGAGGATGATAAAGAACTACAATTTTTAGAGCGTATAAACGAATTGAGCAAATCTTTCTTAAAACAAAAAAGTGATAAAAATTAATGTTTTGTTTTTGGTCACCATATTGGCTTCATTTTCCTTTTTAAATGCCCAGCGTAAAGGTTTAAAAGGACAACTTGTTGCAAATGATGATATTGAAGGCATTCACATTCTAAACAAAACTGCGGTAAAATATACCGTTTCTAGTGAAGATGGTAGTTTTACAATTCCGGCAAAAGTTTCTGACACTTTGTTTATTTCTGGTTTAAAATACGAACCCAAACAGATTGTCATTTCTAAATCTATTTTTGAATCAGGTAATTTTGAAGTACAGTTAGTAGAAAAAATTAATGAGTTAGATGAGGTTATACTCGGTAAACTTTTAACAGGAAGTCTTCAATCTGATATTGAAAACTCAGACGACGAAGCCGAGATTAATTTTTACGACTTGGGCATTCCTGGTTATAAAGGCAAACCACTAACGCAAAACGAAAGAAAATTACACGACGCAGATGCTGGCAAAACTTTAGCGGTTATGGGAGGTCCCTTTGGTGGTGGAGCAGCAATAAATTTTCATAAACTATTGAACAAAATTAGTGGAAGAACCAAAAAACTTGAGAGAATCGTTGCCATTGATAATAGTGAAAAATGCATAGATCGCTTAAGACGGGAGTTTGCCGAAGCTATTTTTGAAACAGATTCCTTAGCTGAACATCTTAAAAATGAATACTTTTATTTCTGCCAAGAAGATGAGGATTTTAAAGCTTTATGTGAAGAAAACAATGATCTGAAAGCCATAGAATTTTTGAAACAAAAACTAAAAGCCTATAAAGAAATTAGGCAGTCTGCAACTAAAGATTAATTTTGGAATACTTTTTGGTTTCACAAGTCAAACTTTACCACTTCAAATGAAATTAGTACAACTCTTTTTTGCATTTCTCATCTTTCCTGTTCTGTTATCTAGCGATATAAAGCACGAATATTACGTTAGCGTAACCAAAATAGAATATTCAGAAAAAGATAAATCACTTCAAATTATAACCCAGATTTTTATAGATGATTTTGAAAAACTATTACGACAGCGATACGATGAAACCATAACTTTGACCGAAGAGGATGAATCAACAATGGTTAATACCTATATGAAGCGTTATTTGGCGGATAAACTTAACGTAAAAGTTAACGGAACTGCTGCTAGTTTTAAATTTATAGGTAAAGAGTACAAAGATGGTATTACCTATTGTTACCTCGAGATTGAAGATGTTTTAAACATAAACTCAATAAAAGTTACAAATCAAACTCTCTTCGATGTTTTTCCAGAACAGCAAAATATCGTTAGATTAAAACTAAAAAATAAGAACAAGAGTTTTTTACTACTTCCAGCCAAAGACACGTGCGTGTTAAACTTTGATTAAAACCCTATTAAAAACTGCCAAAATCGTTATTTTAGGCTTCGATTTTAAAATTACTAAAATAAATTATGAAGATTTTTAAGTATTCCTTATGCGCCATGCTATTTGTATCGGTGAGCGCATTCGCTCAAGATGAAATACAGCCTGAGCGTAAACCTGGTCACACTAACCAAAACAAATTCAAACAATTATACGATGAGTTTGCTACACCAAACATGTTTAGAACAGGTTCTGGTGCTCCAGGTCCTGCTTATTACCAACAGCAGGCAGACTATAAAATGGATATTGAGATTGATGATGAAAAAGCAAAATTATATGGTGACGAAACCATTACTTACACCAACAATTCCCCAGACGAGTTAAAATATCTTTGGGTGCAGTTAGACCAAAATATGCGTGCAAGAGATTCAAAAACGCCTCTTATTTCAAATGATAGAAATCAAGAAGCAACTTATCCAGGTAGTTTTGCAAACCAATATTTAAAAGAATCTTTTGATGGTGGTTTTAATATTGAGCATGTAAAAGATACTAACGGGAAAGATTTGCCGCACATGATTAATCGTACTATGATGCGTGTAGAATTGCCAAAAGCAATGAAAACTGGTGATAAATTTTCATTCAAGATAAAATGGTGGTACAATATTAATGATCACGTAAAGGATGGAGGACGTTCTGGTTATGAGTATTTCCCAGAAAATGACAACAGAATATATGTAATGGCACAGTTCTACCCACGTATGGCAGTTTATAACGACGTAGAAGGTTGGCAAAACTCCCAATTTTGGGGACGTGATGAATTTGCTTTGCCATTCGGTGATTTTGATGTTAACATTACAGTGCCAGCAGACCATATTTTAGATGGTACAGGTTATTTAACCAATAGAGAAGAGGTGTTTACAAAAGATATGATGAAGCGTTTTAAAGATGCTAAAAAATCTTACGATAAGCCTGTAATGATTGTAACCCAAAAAGAAGCAGAAAAAACAGAAAAGTCTAAAAGCAGCGCCAAAAAGACTTGGAAACTTTCTGCACAAATGGTTCGTGATTTTGGTTTTGCAACTTCACGTAAATTCCTTTGGGATATGATGGCTGTAAAAATTGGAGATAAAGATGTTATGGCTGTATCCTTATACTCTAAAGAAGGAAACCCACTTTGGGAACAATGGTCAACAAAATCTGTGGCGAGTACCTTAAAATCTTACTCAAGAATGACGTTTGATTATCCTTATCACAAAGCAATTTCAGTACACGCACCTATGGGAATGGAATATCCTATGATTTGCTACAACTTTGGTCGTCCGGATAAAGACGGAAACTACTCTGATAGAACAAAATACGGAATGATCTCGGTAATTATTCATGAAGTTGGGCATAATTTTTTCCCAATGATTGTAAATAGTGATGAGCGTCAGTGGACATGGATGGATGAAGGTTTAAATACTTTTGCTCAATATGTAGCCGAACAAGATTTTGGTGAATGGAATCCAACAGCACTGTCCGAAGGTGATGAAAAATATCCATCACGTAGAGGACCTGCTAAAAATATTGTAAGATACATGGGAGGTGAGCAAGATTTTATTGCTCCAATTATGACAAAAGGCCTAAACACTTATCAATTTGGTAACAATGCTTATGGTAAGCCAGCAACAGGATTAAATATTTTGAGAGAAACTATAATGGGAAAAGAATTGTTCGATTATTCTTTTAGAGAATATGCCAATCGTTGGATGTTTAAGCACCCAACACCAGAAGACTTTTTCCGTACAATGGAAGATGCGTCTGCAGTGGATTTAGATTGGTTCTGGAGAGGCTGGTTCTACACTACGGATTACACAGATATAGGTGTTAAGGAAGTTAAAAAGTTCTATGTGTCAAACGAGCCAACTGCAGCTATAAAAAAACGTATGGAAGCACAAGGTCGTTCTGTAGATGATTTACCTCCTTTGGTGTATTTTGTTGAAGAAGGAAGCGAAGACTTTAAGGAAAGTATGAAAAATCAAGATGCACTTAACGATACAAAGACATTGAAAGAGTACGTTATGGATAATTTTACTCCAGAGGAACGTAAAAATTTAAAATCCCCAAAGTATTTTTATAATGTTACTTTTGAAAAGCCAGGCGGACTGGTAATGCCATTGATTGTAGAATATACCTATGCTGATGGTACAAAAGAGAAAATAACATATCCTGCACAGATTTGGAGACTGAATGATGATGAGGTTTCCAAGGCTATTGGAAGTGATAAGGAAATTGTTTCAATTGTCGTAGATCCAGATTTAGAAACTGCAGATGTCGATACAACCAATAATTCTTGGCCAAGAGAAACCCAGGATAGCGATTTCGATAAGTTTAAGAACAATATGAAAAATTAAGTAAAGAATCTTAAAAGATTAAGCCTACTTTAACGAGTAGGCTTTTTTTATTACATAAACTCGCTATATATTTGTAGTGTGATAAAACTAACAACATTTTTATTTATTGGTGGCACCGAAATAATATTTATATTATTTCTGGTGGTGATGGTTTTTGGTGCAGATAAAATCCCTGAAATAGCACGTGGCTTAGGGAAAGGAATGCGTCAATTAAGAGATGCCACCAATGATATAAAGCACGAGGTTACAAAAACAGCAAAAGAAGGTAATGTTGTTGATACCGAAGTGACTAAAAACATCAATGAGGAACTAAAAAAAGTAAAGGATGATCTCGAAGATTTTACGGGTTCCTTAAAACGAGATAAGTAGTACTATTTTTTTCTGCTAATAGTTAAACCATCTCTTATCGGAAAAATCACAGTTTCTATCCTTTGGTCGGTTTTAAGCAATGTATTATACTCTAAAACTGCTTTTGTAGATTTATCTTTTTCATTTAACGGCTCTATAACTTTACCGTGCCACAAGACATTGTCGGATAAAATAACACCACCAGTTTCCAACTTATCAATTATAGCATTAAAATAATTGCAATAGTTTGGTTTATCTGCATCAATAAACACCAAATCAAAGCTCATATCTAAGGTAGAAATTATGTCTAAAGCATTACCTGTATGCTGAATAATTTGTTCTCCGTAATTTGATTTATCAAAATATTTTCTTTGAAAATCAAGCAACTCTTCATTAATGTCAACGGTATGAATTCTTCCATTTTCTCTCAAACCTTCAGCTAAACATAAAGTAGAATATCCGGTAAACGTACCAAGTTCTAAAATTGATGTTGGTCTAATCAACTTTGATATCATACTTAACACACGACCTTGATATGGTCCGCTGAGCATTATTGGCTGTAAAATTTTCTGATAGGTTTCCCTAGTAAGCTGTTGAAGCAATTTTGGTTCTTCTTCAGAATGTGCAACAATATAATCGTCTAATTTTTCTGGTAAGAAATGCATTAGGCTAAAATTCTATTCATTAATTTGTCTTTTGCTTTTTGATCATCACCACATAGCCATTTAATGACATTATCTTCCCAAATCGCATCACGCTCAACCTCTGTTATAATTTTTCGCTCTATTGCTAAATCTAAAATTTTCCCAGGATAAGAAGATTGCTTTTCACTTTCCATCTCGCCGAGCGGATACGGATCATCTAAGCCCATTAAAACTTGTTTAGAACCTTGATTTCTAATTAATAACTCTAAACCACCTGTATCATGCACCAACGTATCGAAGAATATATTTTTATGTCCAACTGCTTTTCTTGGGTGACTTTTGCCTTCAAATAAATCTGGTCGTCCATCAAATCCTTGGATTCGTCTTCCAAGATTTATTTGTGCTAATTGTCCTCCATGAGCAAAACAAGTTCGCATATTTGGGTATTTGTCTTGGTAGCCATTTAAGGTTAAAAAATGGTAGGCATCAGCACATTGTGCCAACATCCAAATTAAATGAAAACGCCAAGATGTATTTTCAAGTTTAATGAATTTTTCTCCATCATAAGGGTGAATTTCAACAGCCAAATTGTATTTGTTTGCCAACTCGAAGATGGGCTCATTTTCTTCATCAAAAATACACCTCCAAGTTCCAATGGTATCCATATAATGTGTTGGTAAACATAAAAGTTGAAGGCCTAATTCCTCAACGCAACGCTCAATCTCCCAACAAGCACCTCTTACAAAACCAGGGTGAACCACAAAACCACAAGTAAATTTACTCGGATTTTCATGCTGCACTTTTGCATTAAAATCATTTTGAAATCGCAACGCCTGCTTCATTTCTTCAACACGCAAACCGTTACCATAAAGTTGTGATAAATTTAAAACAACCGCATGATCAATTTTGTAGCGCTCCATCCAAGCTAGCTTTTCATTTAGAAAAAAACTTGAATCTGTAATTGGACGGTTCCAATCCTTTTGAAGCATATATTTTCGATCCTTATCTACCCAGAAAATCCCTTTATCCTTCATAAATTGAGGAATTTCCTCAGGATAGGGAAGAAGGTGCGAATGACCGTTTATTCTAAGTTTACGTTTAGTCATCTATTTGCACTTTCTTTGGTGGCTGCATTACCTTGTCACAATTTGGACATTCTCGTTTATCTTTATCGCCATAGTATTTATCAAAAATCTTTGGCATATCTGTTTCTATATTTTCAACGGTGAAATCCTCTTCGTATAATTTAGTTGTACAGTTTTCACAGAACCAAAGTAAGGCATCTCGCATACCACCTGGCCGTTTGTATTCAATAACTAAACCAACCGTGTTTGCGCCACGTTGCGGTGAATGGGGAACTTTAGGCGGTAACAGAAAAATTTCACCTTCTTTAATATGTATGTCTTTTGGCTCTCCTTCATCGATAACTTTTAAAACAATATCACCTTCAACTTGATAGAAAAATTCCGGTGTTTCATTGTAATGATAATCTTTTCGGCTATTTGGACCACCAACAACCATAACAATAAAGTCGCCATCTTTCCAAACGACTTTATTTCCAACGGGAGGTTTTAGTAAATGGCGGTTTTCTTCAATCCAAGCTTTGAAATTTATTGGTGATACTAATTTGCTCATGATTTTAGTTTTGTATGTCATTGTGAGGTTTTAGCTATGGCATTCTCATATTGTAAGAATTACTTTGCCGTATCTTCCTTGTTGTGACGGATTAATTTACTTGTTATAAAGTTACAAAGATTTTGTTCGTCCGCCATCAACAGGTAAATTAATTCCGTTGATGTAACCTGCACGTGCACTTGCCAAAAATGTAATGGCATCTGCTAACTCTTCAGGTTTTGCAAAGCGTTTTGCTGGTACTGCACTTTTCATTGCATTTGCAGCTTCCTCTTCGGTTTTTCCTGTTTTATTCGACTTATTTTTTATAATTTCAGAAAGACGTTCTGTTCCTGTTGCTCCTGGTAAAACATTGTTAACCGTTATACCAAATTCACCCAATTCATTAGCTAAAGTTTTGCTCCAATTGGCAACAGCTCCTCTAATGGTGTTGCTAACGCCAAGACCGTCTAAAGGTTGTTTTACTGACGTTGAAATAACATTTACAATTCTGCCATAACCTTCAGATTTCATAAAAGGTACAATAGTTTGAGCTAGTACGTGGTTGCATTTGAGATGCTGTGTAAATGCAGATTCAAATTCGTTAACTTCTGCAGAAAAAATAGGGCCACCTTTTGGTCCGCCAGTATTATTCAATAAAATATGAAAGCCATGATTTTCTCTAATATAGGTTTCAACTTTTTCTTTTAACTCCATTGGATTTGAAAAATCAGCAACGATATAATCATGGTTTCTATGTTGAGGTAATTCTGAAAGTACTGCTTTTAGTTTGTCTTCGTTTCTTGCAATTAATGTGACTTGCACACCTTCTGCAGCCAATGCCATTGCTGTTGCCTTTCCTATTCCTGCTGTACTACCGCAAACTAATGCGTATTTGTTGTTTAGTTCTAAGTTCATAGTTTTTGTCTGGTCGAGCGCAGTCGAGACCTATTTAGTTTTATTTAATCTTCTTGTTTATAATTTGAATGTGTTGCATTTCTACATTCAGATAAAATTTGCAACATATCATATTCTCCTTTAGCTAATGCATGTTTCTTTTTCGCACTCCATTTTTTTATCTTCTTTTCAAAATATATCGCTTGTTCAATATCGTTAAATTCTTGATGAAATATTAATTCTAATGGTCTTCTTTTATAAGTAAAGCAGCTTTTATTTAAACCTTTTTTATGTTCCATAAGTCTTCTCGAGAGATTGTTTGTAACTCCAGTATAATTTAGGTTATCGGCGCATTGCAATATATAAACAAAATATGTTTTCATAATTGACCTCTCGACTGCGCTCGAGGTGACATTTTAGTTCTAATTTTATTTTTTATGTCTGGTCGAGCGCACTCGAGACCTTGCTCGATTAATATTTTATACAAACATTCTTAGCTTCAGTAAAAAAGCGAAGCGCTTCAAAACCACCTTCTCTACCAACTCCACTGGCTTTTACTCCACCAAAAGGAGTCCTTAAATCGCGCATCATCCAAGTGTTCACCCAAACGATACCTGCTTGCAACTGGTTGCTCATTCGCATGGTTCGTTTTAAATCATTGGTCCATAGTGTTGCTGAGAGTCCGTATTTTACTTTATTGGCCATTTGAAGCACGTTATCTTCAGTATGAAATGGCATTAGAGTTACTACAGGTCCAAAAATCTCTTCTTGGTTAACGCGACACTCATCATTTGGAACTTCTATAATGGTTGGTTCTAAATAATAACCATTTTCATAACCCTCAATTTTTACTTCATTTCCACCACAAAGAATAGACCCGTTTTCATTTTTTGCAATTTCAATGTATTCTTTTACCTTTTCGAGATGCGATTTTGAAACTAAAGCTCCTATATCTGTTTCATCGTTTGAAGGATGACCAACTTTTAATTGTTTTACTTTTTCTACAAAATCTGTTTTAAACTTTTCATATAACGAAGCTTCTACAAAAATTCGACTTCCACACAAACAAATTTGACCTTGATTAGCAAAGGAAGACCGAACCGTTGTATTCAGCATGTCTTCATAATCACAATCTGCAAAAATGATATTTGGATTCTTTCCACCTAATTCTAATGATAATTTTTTGAACATTGGTGCAGCTACTTTTGCAATGTGAGCTCCTGTAGCAGTTCCGCCAGTAAAACTAATAGCTTTAATGTCTGGGTGTTCAATGATGGCTTGGCCTGTGGTGGTACCTAATCCGTGAACAATATTTAATACTCCCTTAGGTAAACCTGCTTCGTTACAGATTTCTCCAAGTAAATAAGCCGTCATGGGTGTGATCTCACTTGGCTTTGCCACAACACAATTTCCTGCGGCAATGGCTGGTGCAATTTTCCATGTAAAAAGATAGAGTGGGAGATTCCATGGTGAAATACAACCTACAACACCTATCGGTTGCCGCAATGTGTAATTTATAGCTTGTTGTCCAACGGATTCGTGACTTTCACTTGCGAATTGCGTTATAGCATTTCCGAAAAACCTAAAGTTGCTTGCAGCTCTAGGAATGTCCACAGCTTTCGCTAGAGACACAGGCTTACCGTTATCTTTACTCTCTGCTTCAGCAAACCGTTGTAGGTTGGCTTCTAATAATTCTGAAATTTTAATTAGAATACGACTACGTTCTTCTAATGTTGTTTGTGACCAATTAGGAAAAGCAGATTTTGCGGCAATGTATGCGTTTTCTACATCAACTTTCGTTGAGTTTGGAATTTGGCCATAAACTTCTCCGCTTGAAGGATTATAATTATCCATCCATCCATTAGCGTTAGAAGGCATAAATTTTCCGTTTATGTAATTTTGAATTTTCATTATTGTTTTTTGTAAGCCATAACCTTTATCTCTACCACCAAATCTGGATGCGGTAATTGGTGCACAGCGACAGTTGTTCTGGTGGGTCCGGTTTCTTTTTCAAAAAACTCAGCGTAAGCTTTGTTGTAGCCTGCAAAATCATTCATGTTAACTAGAAAAGAAGTTACATCTACAACATCTTTTAAAGAGGCTTCTACCTTTGCTAAGTTCTTTTCTATATTTTTTAAAACTTCTCGTGTCTGTACTTCTGCATTGAGTCGTTTGGTACCCATTTCGTCAATTATGTCAACTCCTGCAATCGTATTATCTGCACGTCTAGAACTTGTGCCCGAAACAAAAATAAAATCGCCAACTTGTTTTACATGTGGATATGCTCCTCTTGGTGTTACGTTAGTTCCTGCAGAAGCAGAACTTTTATCTTCTTGTTTATTCATAATATGTAGTCCTACTGTTTAATAATCAATGCAATCCTGCAACTCTATCGTTCTCTAAAATTGCTTCGGTTTCAGTTTTTACTTTAATTAAAATGTCTTTAATAGTATCTGATGCGGAAATGACTCCATCAGATAACATATTCAATATTGCTTTATCTTGTGCTCTTCCTCTAAGCATGGCTTCTCTATAACCAATATCTTCATTAAAGGTAACTAAACTATATTTTGAAGAATATTCATTTGGAAATTCTTTTTCCAAAGCCATTTCAATTTTTCTTTTTTCTTGAAATATGGACTGCCCAACGTGATCTTTCATTTCGTGAAAATTGTCAATAGCTAAATCCGCTATCGCATCGGTATCTGGCTTTCTGTTTTTCTGATAGGTTTTAAAAATTGCTTCCCAATTCTTTAAATTTTGATCTAAAACCTTATCAAACTCAACAACATCTTCAAAAGAAGCGTTCATGCCTTGGCCGTAAAAAGGTACAATGGCATGGGCAGAATCTCCCATTAAAAGTGTGTTTCCTTTGTAATTCCATGGTGAACATTTTACAGTGCCAAGAGGTGACGTTGGATTTTCGAAAAATTCTTCAACTAAATTCGGCATTAATTCCAAAGCATCTGGAAATTCTTTTTTGAAGAATTCGTTAACGCGTTCAGGTGTGGTTAAATTATCAAAATTGTATTCGCCTTCAGAAAAACTTAAAAATAATGTTACGGTAAAACTACCATCTAAATTAGGCAAAGCAATGACCATAAAATCACCTCTTGGCCAAATATGAAGGGCATTTTTGTACGTTTTATAGTCGCCATCTTTAGCGGGAAGAATTGAAAGTTCTTTATAACCATGGGTTAAGTAATCTTGTGAAAAACTAAACAGAAACTTTTTACCTAAATAGTAACTTTTTCTCAGTGCCGACCCAGCTCCATCTGTAGCGATAATACAGTCTGCATCTTCAATAAATTCATCTTTTGTTTTGTAGTCTTGAAACAAAGCTGTCGTTTTTTCAAAATCTACAGATTTACATTTTTTATTAAAATATAGATTAACGTTTTCATGCTTTTCAGCCTCGTCTAAAAGCAGTGCGTTGAGGTCTTGACGAGAAATAGAATTGATATATTCATATTCGCGACCACTATAATTTGATAGAAATGTATTCCCCTCTCTATCATGAAGCATTCGGCCATTCATAGGAATACATAATTTCTTAACTTTTTCTTCAATACCTACTAATTTCATGGCTTTATTGCCTCGATCTGAAAATGCTAAATTTATTGAACGACCAGCAGAAATATCTGTCTTTCGTAGATCTGGTCTCATTTCGTAAACGGAAACATTATAGCCTCTTTGTCCCAAGCGCAATGCTAAAAGACTTCCGCAAAGCCCAGCTCCGATGATTAATATGTTTTGTTTTCTTTCTTTCATATGTAATTTGTCTGGTCAAGCGTAGTCGAGACCTTTATTGACCTCTCGACTGCTCCCGAGGTGAGAGTGAGTTTAATTTAGTAGAGCATTCAATTTTTTAACCATTCTATAAATATCTTCAAAAGAATTATACAATGGCACTGGCGCACATCTAATTACATCTGGCTCTCTCCAATCACTAATTATACCTGCTTTGGTTAATTTTTCGTGTAAACTTCGGTCTGCATTTTTTACTTGAATTGATAACTGACAGCCACGTTCTTCTGGGTTTGAAGGAGTGATAATTTTAATGCTATCGTTATTCATTTCATTGATTAAAAATTCAAAATAACCTGTGAGCTGTTTCGATTTTGCAACGAGTTTATCCATTCCTGCTTCAGCAAACATATCTAATGAAGCTTTAATTGCTGCCATAGATAGGATTGGTGGGTTGCTCAATTGCCAACCTTCAGCTCCGGGTAGCATATCAAAATCATCGCGCATTTTAAAACGTGTTTCTTTATTATGACTCCACCAACCTGTAAAGCGATTTAGAGATTTGTTATAGGCGTGTCTCTCGTGTACAAAGACTCCACTTAAACTCCCAGGCCCAGAATTCAGGTATTTATAACTACACCAAATGGCAAAGTCTGCACCAGAGTTATGTAAATCTAAGTTTACATTTCCTGCTCCGTGGGCACAATCAAACCCAACAAGGCAACCATGTTTGTGACCAAGTTCTGTAATTCGTTTTAGATCGAAAAACTGACCTGTATAGTAATTAACACCACCAATCATCACCAAGGCAATTTCATCTCCATGGTTTTTTAAAATGTCTTCTAAATCTTCATATCTGGCTAATTCTTCACCTTCTCTAGCGTTCCATAAGATTACACCTTCATTATCATCAAAACCATGATGTCTTAATTGTGATTCAACGGCATATTTATCTGAAGGAAAAGCATCACCTTCAATTAATATTTTATAACGCTTTTGAGTTGGTTTATAAAACGAAACCATCATTAAATGCAGATTAGTAGTAAGGGTATTCATAACTACAACTTCGATAGGTTTAGCACCTACGATTTTTGCCATATTTTCAGCCAGTAATTCATGATAAGATAACCATGGATTTTTACCGTGAATATGACCTTCTACACCTAATTCTGCCCAATCTTTAAGTTCTTGGTCTATATAATCTTTGGTTGATTTTGGTTGAAGTCCTAACGAATTACCACATAGATAAATAATGTCATTGCCGTCTGCGTGTTTGGGAATATGAAATTGATTTCGGTAATCTGATAATGGATCTTTATTATCTTGTTCCTTAGCAAAATCGAGATTATTCTTATATGTACTCAAGGTGAATTGGTTTTCGGTTGCTAACAAAAATAAGAATTAAAAGCGAGGCACTAAAGATGATTTTCAGAAAGAGAAGGTAGTGAAAAAATAAAGCGCTTCAATTTCATAATTGAAGCGCTTTGAATATATATAGGCGCATAAAGCGGAATATTTTATTTATGATATATACGTCTTATTCTCCCCTGTTGGATTTTTAAAATTTAATTTTTAAGAAACTTTTAAGACTTGGGTTTTTCTGTTTCTATACTGACATTAGTAAAATTTAAGTTCCAATTGCCTTTTTCCATTTTATGATCTGTTGCAATTTTAATCCCATTGTAATCTTTATAGTTTTCAAAAGTAGTAGCCATTGTTGGTTCTTCTGAATTTCCTTTTCTATAAACCCATTCTTCAATTATAAAATCATCGTTATAATAAATATCATAGGCATCACCAGGAGTATAACCACCGTTGTCTGGATAGGTGATTGTTATCATATTCTTTTGTTCTTTACTGATTGGAGCTTCAGCTTTTTTTGGTTCAGATATGGTTGCAGAAGAATCCCAGACCAATTGAAAGGGCACAAACAGCCAATATTTGTCATTCACAAACGCTTTATCAGCATTTAAAGACAAGCTATCTACATTTGTTCTCACATATTTAATGTCTTTTTCAACTCCTCGCATTACTACACTGTCTTTTTTCGGGTGCCACTGCCATGACCTTCCGTTACCTTTAATACTATCTCTATCTACTTGAAATGTAAATTGAACTTGTTCAACATTTTTCCAGTTTTCAAAACCGTGTGCATTTGCAATTTTTTCTGCAACCGTGAGGTCTTTCATTTCCTCTTTTTCCATGGTTTTTTTCTTTTCAGATTTACAAGAAGCTAGTATGAATAAGCAAATAAAAAGTGAGTAGCGTGGTTTCATATTAAAAAGTGATTTAATTTAGGTGTAAATTTAACGAAGGATGAAAGAGAACACTAATTATTTCGAAGTTAATAAGGCAACTTGGAATAAGAAAGTAGCAATTCACGCTCAAAGTGAAATGTACAATCTTGAAACTTTTAAGACAGGAGAAACGTCACTTATGCCTTATGAATTAAATGCATTGGGCAAAGTAGAAGGGAAGTCGTTACTCCATTTACAATGCCATTTTGGCCAAGATACTTTGAGTTGGAGTCGGGAAGGAGCCAAGTGTGTTGGTGTAGATTTAAGTGATGAAGGCATTAAACTTGCGCAACAATTAAATGAGGAACTACAGCTCGATGCTAGATTTGTTTGTTGTAATGTTTTAGATACTTCTAAACACATTTCTGACACCTTTGATATTGTTTTTACTAGTTACGGAACCATCGGTTGGTTACCGGCTTTAAAACCTTGGGCAAAAATGATTTCTGAAAGATTAAAAGTAGACGGCACATTTTATATGGTTGAATTTCATCCTATTCTTTGGATGTTTGATTATGAAAGTGATAATGGTAAACCTGAAATGAAATATCACTACAACCAAAAAGATGTGATTTATGATGAATATGAAGGGACTTACGCTAACCAATCTTCAAAAATGGTAAGTAAGGAATATGGTTGGAATCATGGATTGTCTGAAGTCGTAAATTCACTAATTGGAGCAGGATTGCAAATTGAATACCTTAATGAATATGACGAAAGTCCATATGATGTGTTTCCTAATTTAATAAAAACCGAAACTGGAATGTATAAAATGAAAGATCAAAAGTTTCCTATGATTTTTGAAATAAAAGCAACGAAGAAATAATACAAGACCTGTAAGGCTTTTAATCTTACAGGTCAAAATAGAATTTTAATGTTTTGTGTCTTCCTTTAATAGTTCAGGAAATTTAGCTTGAAACCTTTTTAATCTCGGAACCGATACATTTCTAATATATGCTTGGTTAGGGTGACGCTTTTCGTAATTTTGATGATAAGCTTCTGCCTCCCAAAACTTTTGAAAAGGATAAACTTCAGCAGCGATTTCATCATTTAATTTTTTAGCTAAAGTCGCTTTCTTTTCTTCAATAATTTTCTTTTGTTCATCATTTTGATAGAAAATAATAGATCGGTATTGCGATCCCTTATCTGGTCCTTGTCCGTTGACTTGTGTTGGGTCTTGGGACCCAAAATAAACATCTACTAAAGTTGCAAAACTTACTACTTTAGGGTTGTAGATTACTTCTACAGCCTCTGCATGGCCTGTTCTACCAGTGTTACTTGCTTCATAAGTTGGGTTTTTTGTATGTCCGCCAGCATAACCGCTAATAACTTCTTCCACTCCTTTGACGCTTTCGTATATAGCTTCAACACACCAAAAGCAACCACTAGCAAAATAAGCTTTTGCTTTGCCATTTTCCATTGGTACAACAATAGGTTGGGAGTTAATTACAGCTTGTTGTTCTGGGTTATTATTTTGTGCTGAATTGTTACAGCTGAATAATAATGTTATGGTTAAAATATATAAAAACTTCTTCATAGTTAAATTTTTCTTTTTTCAATAGTCGTATAAAGTTATAAAACCTTAATACGAATTGTTTTAAAGTTTTATTAAATAAAAAAGCCCTTACATACATGTAAAGGCTTTAAAATTATATAATGGGATTATTACTTACTTAGCTTAGCAAATAATTTGTCCATTTTTGCTTTTTCTTCTTCTGCCAAGGCTGCATCTACTAAAATACGACCACTATGCTCATCTGTAATTACTTTTTTACGAGAAGCAATTTCTACCTGTACTTGAGGTGGAATAGTAAAGAAAGATCCTCCTGAAGCTCCACGTTCAATTGGTACAACGGCTAAACCGTTTTTTACATTGGTTCTTATTCTTGTATAAGCCTTAACTAAACGATCTTCTAGCTTCTTTTGGTATTCTTCAGATTTACCGATAAGTGCTTCTTCTTCTTTTTCAGTTTCTTTTAAAATTTCATTTAACTCACCTTTTTTGTGCTTAAGGTGCGCTTTACGATCTTTTAAACGGTCTTTAGTTTCAGAAATAACTTCTTTTTTCTGATCTATTTGTGCTTTAAATTCTTTGATGTGCTTTTCAGCCAATTGAATTTCTAGTTCCTGAAATTCAATCTCCTTAGTCAATGAGTTGTATTCTCTGTTATTTCTAACATTTTTTTGTTGCTCACTGTATTTTTTGATCAGGTTTTTTGCTTCTTCGATGAGATTTTTCTTGCCTTTAATTTCATCGTCAATGATGGTAAGACTATCGTTAAGCTTTTCTAATCTGGTGTTAAGCCCTTCAACTTCATCTTCTAAATCTCTTACTTCTAAAGGAAGTTCTCCTCTGACATTTCTTATTTCATCTACTCTAGAGTCAATTAATTGTAAATCATACAGAGCTCTTAATCGTTCTTCAACAGAAACTTCAGCTTTTTTTGCCATAATTATAAATACTTTACCGGATTTGTATTTGTCTTTGATAAAATGATTGCAAAATTAGTGATTTTTTTTGAGAGATAGTCTACTAAAAATGATTTTGTGAATTGTTCACTTTCATAATGGCCAATGTCTGCTAAAATGATCTCATTCTCAGCACTAAAAAAATCATGATATTTTAAGTCAGCAGTTACAAAAACCTCAGCGCCTGATGCCTTTGCCGCACTTATAGCAAAACTCCCAGAGCCTCCTAATACTGCAATCTTTTTAATTGGTTTATCAATCAATTTTGAATGTCGAATACAATTTGTATTCATCTTTTCTTTTATAAACTGTAAACCTTGTTCTGGTGCCATTGCATTTTCAAGTTCACCGACCATACCTATACCAATATGTTGATTTTTATTTTCTAAAGTAGTAATCTCATAAGCAACTTCTTCATAAGGATGTGCGTTAAATAATGCTTTTAAAACTTTACTTTCTAAGTGTTTGTGAAACGTCACTGAAACTGCAGTTTCTCCTTCTGTATGTATTTCTCCTTTTTTTCCAATAGTTGGCTTTGAATCTTCATTGCCTTTGTAAGTTCCGTTACCTTCAAAATTAAAAGAACAAAATTCATAATTACCAATATTACCAGCATCAGCTTTAAATAATGCTGTTCTAACAACATCGGCATTTTCTTTTGGTATATAAGTTTGTAATTTCTTTATAGTGCCAGATTGAGGAAGGAGAACTTTTTTGTTCTTAAGTCCAAGTTGATCACAAATTATGGAGTTGACACCTTGAAATGAATTATCTAGAGCCGTATGAATTGAAAAAATAGCTATATTATTTTGAATAGCTTTAATAACTACGCGTTCAACATAACTTTTTCCAGTTAGTTTCTTTAGTCCTTTAAAAATTATAGGATGAAAACTTACAATAAGGTTACATTTTTTTTCAATGGCTTCGTCCACAACAGCTTCCAGCGTGTCTAACGTAATTAAAATACCAGAAACGTTCTGATTTTTATCGCCAACCAAAAGACCTACGTTATCAAAATCTTCGGCATAGGCGAGTGGAGCCAGTTCTTGTAAATGGTTTATAACATCTTGAACAATCATACTAAATGCGAATTTGTATCAAAAATAATATATTTTAGTGCTCATGAAGATTATAAGACTCATATTGTTTCCCGTTGTACCAATTTATTATTTAGTTACAAAACTTAGAAATTGGCTGTATGATGCTGGGATAAAACCTTCAAAATCCTATGATTTTTCAGTAATATGTGTCGGCAACCTAAGTACTGGTGGTACAGGCAAAACACCAATGATTGAATATTTAATTCGATTATTAAAAGGTAAACACCGTGTTGCTACCTTAAGTCGTGGGTATAAAAGGAAATCAGAAGGGTTTGTATTAGGTAATGTTAACGAGACTTCTGAAACACTGGGTGACGAACCTTTTCAATTCTATAAAAAGTTTAATGATATACAAGTTGCGGTAGATGCGGACAGACAAAATGGAATTGAGTTATTGCGAAAGCTTAATCCGCAACCAGAAGTGATTTTGCTCGACGACGCATTTCAGCATAGAAAAGTGAAAGCAGGTTTCAATATTTTACTCACTTCTTACGACAATTTGTTTTATAAAGACATTGTTTTGCCAACGGGAAATTTAAGGGAGCCACGATCTGGTTATAAAAGAGCAGATTTTATTGTGGTTACTAAGTGCCCTAAGAATTTAAGTGATTTGGAAAAAACTAACATTGTTAATGGTGTCAATCCTGTTGAGAGTCAACATGTTTTTTTTAGCAATATTAGGTACAGTAAAAATGTGTATTCAATAAACAATGAAATGGTGTTAACGAATTTGCCTGAATTTACTTTGGTCACAGGTATCGCTAACCCAAAACCTTTGGTAAATCATCTTAATGAACTAGGGTTGAGCTTTGAACATTTAGAGTTTAAAGATCACTATCATTTTTCTGAAAGTGACATTCAAAAATTGAATAGAAAAGAATTGATACTTACTACAGAAAAAGATTTTGTAAGATTAAATGGTTACGAAAGTCTTATTGACAAATTATATTATTTGCCTATTGAAATTAATATTGATGATTCTGATAGGTTTGCTCGCTTAGTTAGTAAAGCAACAAATTAAGCGGTTACATTTTTATTAGATAATGCGTTGTATAATTTGTTTACAAACTCTTCTTGTTTAAAAGGTTTTGGAATGATATCATCAAAACCAGCCTCATCAAATTCGTGCATTTTATCTTCAAGCGTTACAGCTGTAAGCGCAAAGATGGTTAATTCTTTATCAAAGGTTCTGATGATTTTAGTTGCTTCGAGTCCACTGATGCCAGGCATGTGAATGTCCATTAGCACCACGTTGTATGGTGTAGATTTTACTTTTTCTACGGCATCTTCACCATTGTCTACAATATCACAAGATAAATCCATTTTTGTTAAGATTTTCTTGGTAATCATCTGGTTAATTTTGTTGTCCTCAACAATCAAAATCTTAATGTTGCTTAAATCCAAATCTTTCATCTTATCAGAATTATCAATTACTACTGTTTTTGGCTTTTGGTTGTCTTCTGCTTTTTCTAAAGGAATTTCAAAGAAGAAGGTAGTGCCCTTGCCGAGATCACTCTTCAAATAGATTTTTCCTTTTAGAATCTGAATAAGACCTTTTACAATAGATAAACCAAGACCAGTACCTCCATACTTTCTGTTAATTTGTACAGAACCTTGTGAGAAGCTGTCAAACATGTGCTCTTGTTTTTCTTTTGTAATACCAATGCCATTATCTTCAATTTCAAAGCGTAAGGTGTACATTTTTTCCTTTTGGTCAATTTTGTACGCTCTTACCCAGATGTTTCCATCTTTTGTGAATTTGATAGCATTTCCTAGTAGGTTAATTAAGATTTGGGAAATCTTTAATTGGTCACCATAAAATGATTCTGGTAACCCGTCTTCGTATTCAAAATGTATTTTGGTTTCATTTTCATTAGCAGAATTGCCCAAGGCAGAGACTACATTTTCAATTTTAGTTTTAAGGTTAAATTCTTCTGGATCTAGCTCAACTTTATTGGCTTCGATTTTATTAATCTGAAGTATATCATTTATAAAGGTCAGCAAGTAATCACCAGAGAATTTTAATGATTTTAAGTGTGCTATTTGGTGATCTTTAGGGTTTTCATCCAATAACATATTGGTTAATCCTGTTACCGCATATAATGGTGTGCGCAGCTCGTGGGTAACTGTAGATAGAAAGTTAGCCTTTGTGCGTGAAGCCAATTCTGCTTTTTCTTTTGCAACAATAAGTTCATCATTTTTTTTATGAAGCATATTGTTGGTCTTTAATCTTATGTTATTGTTTTTATAAAGCGATAACGTTAAAAGTGAAAGAATTGTAATTAGCGCAATACTTAGAATGGTAGTAATACGTGTAAAGTTACTTTCTGCACTAACTTCTTCTATTTGTGCTTGAAGCTGGGCATTTTCTGCATCTTTGTATTCATTTAGGTATTGTACATTTTTGCCCTGTGCAAGATTCTCTCGTTTAATGTTTAAGAGCGAATCAGTGATACTGATATGTTTTTTTACATACAGGAAGGAGTTTTTATAATCTCCATTTTTTTCATGGATATCACTTAATGTTAAATAGGCTTCGTTGATATTTTCTTCAATATTAAAATTTGAAGCTATTTCTAAACCTTCTTCTGCCTGAGATAAGGCCAATGCTGAATTATCTAAAGCGCTAGAAACCTTTGCAATTTGTATTAAAGCACTACTTAAACGTCTGTTTTGATTGTGTTTTTTAGCAATTATAATAGTCTTTTCTAATTGCTCTTTTGCTTTTTGATATTCTTTTTGAGCAAGATATACTTTTCCTTCGTTCAAAGTCACTTCAGAAATATACTCCTCTAAGTCTTCTTCTTGAAAACGTGTTTTTGCAGAATTAAAATAATCCAGAGCATCGCTATACTCACCTCTGTAACTATGAATAACGCCTTTAATATTATAGGAAATTGCTAAATTACCGTAATCATTATTGTTTCTTTGAATTTGAATAGCCTTGCTAAGAGAGAGTATGGCAGCTTCTGGTTCATCGATAAGGTATTGAAGTTTCCCTAATTTTGTGTGGATTATGCCTTGGTTTTTTTTATCATCAATCTTTTTGGCAATATCCAAGGCTTTCTGCAAGTTCTCTTTTGCATTATAGTAATCACCTCTGTCACTGCTTAACTTAGCTTGATCTGTGTAATTTTGAATTCTAAGCGACAGCATATCTCTATCCTCCACACCTTCTTGTGCAGAAATTAGACTACAGAAACATACTAAAAAAATAAATATTTGATATTTGAACAGGGTCATTTCACCTCACTTTAATGAAGCAAATATAATTATTTATTCGACAAAAGTGCTTTTTTGTCCGATAAATTGCAGATTAAGTCTAAAATTCTTGAGCTATAACCAGTTTCGTTATCGTACCAACCCACAATTTTAACCATATTGCCAATAACAGAAGTCATTTGTGCATCAAAAATACAAGAGTGTGAATTTCCTACTATATCTACAGATACTATTGGGTCTTCTGTATATTCTAGAATGTTTTTTAGTTCATTTTCAGCTGCTTGCTTAAATATTGAGTTTACTTCTTCAATCGTGGTTTCCCCTTTAATATTAATTGTAATGTCTGTTAAAGAACCATTAGCAACAGGTACTCTAATACCACAGCCTCCGATAACGTCTGATAAATCAGGAAAAATTTTAGTTAGTGCTTTTGCTGCACCAGTGGTAGTTGGCACAATAGATTGACCTGCTGCTCTTGCACGTCTCAAATCGCGATGGGGTTGATCGTGAAGACTTTGGTCTGTTGTATAAGAATGAATAGTGGTAATATATGCCTGTTTAATGCCGAAATTTTGATTGATTAATGAAATCATTGGTGCTGCATTATTTGTGGTACATGAAGCATTTGAAATTATGTTTTCATTACCATTTATAATACTGTCGTTAACACCTAAAACTATAGTTTTAATATCGTCTTCTAGTGACGGTACAGACAAGATAACTTGTTTGGCTCCATTGTTTATATGATGTTGTAGCTCAGCTTTTGTTTTGAATTTACCAGTGGCTTCAACAACAAAGTCAGGATTAGAATTCCTCCAATCTATTGTCTTAGGATGTGAGTGATTGTATAATGGTATAGGTGTTTTGTTAATAATTATATGATTTGTGTCACAGGTAATTTCCTCCTTAAGGACTCCGTGAATACTATCATATTTTAATAAATGGCTTAATGTTTTAGTATCTGCTAGATCATTAATGGCAACAACTTTAATATTAGGATGCTGTAGTGCTAACCTAAATAGACGACGGCCAATTCTGCCAAAACCATTTATGGCAACCCTTATCATTAATTAATATGTTTTTGAGCTTTGTAAGAAGATCTAACTAAAGCACTACTTTCTACATGTCTAAATCCTAAATCTAAACCAATGGCTTTGTATTCATCAAATTGATCAGGATTTATAAACTGTTTTACAGGTAAATGTTTTTTACTTGGTTGAAGGTATTGACCAATGGTTACCACATCCACATCATTTTCACGCAAGTCGTGTAATGTTTCAATGACTTCTTCACGTTTTTCACCCAAGCCTAACATAATGCCAGATTTAGTTCTGCGCTGACCTTGTTCTTTCAAATATTTTAGAACACCCATGCTACGGTCGTATTTTGCTTGTATACGGACTTCTCGGGTTAATCGTCTTACGGTTTCAATGTTGTGTGAAACAACTTCTGGTGCTACGTCTAAAATTCTGTCTATATGTTTTTCAACACCTTGAAAATCTGGAATGAGCGTTTCTAAAGTAGTCTCAGGATTCATGCGTCGGACTGCTTTTACCGTTTCGGCCCACATAATGCTTCCCATGTCTTTAAGGTCATCCCTATCTACACTTGTAAGCACTGCATGTTTTATCTGCATTATTTTTATAGAACGTGCTACTTTCTCTGGTTCATCCCAATCTACTGTTTCTGGCCGTCCGGTTTTAACACCGCAAAATCCGCAAGAGCGTGTACAAACATTACCTAATATCATAAATGTTGCAGTACCTTCTCCCCAGCATTCACCCATATTTGGGCAGCTTCCTGAGGTGCAAATAGTGTTGAGTTTGTACTTATCTACCAAACTTCTAAGCTCAGTATATTTTTTGCCAGTAGGCAGCTTTACTCTAAGCCATTTTGGTTTACGTTCTGGTAATATATTTGAAGCTACTTTGGTTTCCATGCATTATCTTTTCAAAAAGCAAAGATACAAAGAAAAGAACTTCTAGCAGTGAATTTAAGCCTTAGTAATAACGGCTGCCAAAAGATTTTTGGCCCTTAACAATTTTACTTTAACATTGCCAATGGGCTCATTCAGTTCTTCAGCAATTTCTTTATAACTCAACTCTTGAAAGTATCTGAGATTAATGACTTCTTGGTAGTGTGGTTTCAATTTTTTTATATCCCTTAATAACTTTGCTAAGTTCTGTTCAGTGATAATCTTATCTTCGGGAGTTGGTGAATCATCAACAATGTTATAAAAACTCTCATCATCGGTTTTTGAAGTATTACTGATTGAGGATTTTTGTTTTCTGATTAAATCTATATGAAGATTTTTAGAAATGGTAATCAACCATGTTTTAAAAACATATTTGTCATTGTAAGTGTCTATTTTGTCAAATGCCTTAGAAAACGTTTGAATGGTTATGTCCTCCGCATCATTTTCATTTTTCGTTCGTAATAATTGAAAGGCATAAACATCATTCCAAAATTTATCTAAGAGATAATTAAATGCAAATTGATCATTCTCTTTGGCTTTGTTTATCGCTTCTTTTACTTCCAATGCTTTGGTTTAGATATTAGGTTAGCACTAAAGATACTTAATTGTGTGAGAATTAGAAAGAATTCCAGAATTGGTGCTAAAAGAATTAAATCAAATTCTTTCAGTTTTTTTGCAGTTAAGCCCAAGCTGAGTAATTGAGTTAAAAACCTCAAAATAACAAATGCCAATACCCATTGCCATTTAAAAAATGTAATAAAAAGAACTACTGCTAAAGCCCAGAATAAGAGTTGGGAGATATAAAAAAGACCTAATAGAAATTTGTGTTTAGGTTTGTAATAAATGGCTGTACTCACATGTCTTCGCTTTTGTAAAATCCAATTTTTAAATGATGTTTTGGGCTTTGAAACGGTAAAACTCTCTTCGGTATAGCATATTGAAACATTCGTTTTAGTTGCTACTTCATTAATAAATAAATCATCATCCCCAGACTTTAATTGTGTATGACTGTTGAAACCAGAATTATTATAAAACAGCTCTTTTCGATATGCCATATTTCTACCAACTCCCATATATGGCATGCCCATATTAGCATATGAAAAATATTGCAGTGCTGTCAGCACAGTCTCAAACCGAATCAATTTGTTTAAAAACGAAAAACGTTTTTTTGCATAACCTCCAAAACCCAAAACGATGGATTTTTTGTTTGAAAATTTACTGCTAATTTGTGTTAACCAATGTTTAGAATTTGGAACACAATCTGCATCAGTAAATACTAAAAATTCGTTTTTAGAAGCTTTTATACCTAAAGTCAGTGCATATTTTTTGTTACCCCAAAAAGCTTCAACAGACTGTACATCAACAATTTTAATGTTTTGGTGTTTTTTTTCAAACGACCTCATCACTTTCAGGGTTTTGTCTGATGAGCTGTCATTAACCAAAACAATTTCAAAATTTTTATAATCCTGATTTAGAATGGCCGGAAGGTTGTCTGTGAGATTTTGAGCTTCATTTTTAGCACAGATAATTACCGATAAAGGTATTTGCTTATTAGAGCCAAATGTTGAGCGCTTAATTGAAAATGAAAAAAGAAAAGCTAAGTAGTATGCGATTTGAATACCAACAACTGCAATGAAGATAATAAATAGCAGTGAGGAAAAGGTCATTTAAGCCTCAGCGTGTTGAGATTCGTTACAGTCTTTAAATTCCTCAGGACTCTTACCACAAAAACCACATGCTTCTCCTTCTTTGTTAAGCATTGGGTTTTGACTAGCACAAGTGCCTGCAAACTCTCCATCTTTTTTTGCCCAAATTTTAATGGTAATGCCAGCAATTGCAAGTGCCAATAATCCTAAAGTGAGTATTAAAAGTTTCATGTTTACTTTAATTTTACTGCAAAGATAAAAATTTTACTTCACTTAATTAAATGAAAAAGAGGCACAGATTTCTGTCTGTCTCTTATACACATCTCCGAGCCCACGAGACCGAGGCTGATCTCG
>CAJXVG010000021.1 GCA_913061495.1 uncultured Winogradskyella sp. | reverse complement strand
ATCTACACGTAAGGAGTCGTCGGCAGCGTCAGATGTGTATAAGAGACAGTTTATGTACAATTTAGATTTAGTTACTATAGTTATTATCGCTGCTAACGTTATCATTTCTTTTAAAGGTTTTAATGATCGTTTGTTTTTTGAAAAGTATAAGTTTAATGTTGGGAATATTAGACGAGGTGAGCAAATACGTATGTTTAGCTCTGGTTTTCTTCATGTAGATACCACACATTTGCTGTTTAATATGCTTACACTTTATTTTTTTGCAAACGCAGTTATTACCCAATTAGGAAGCGTTAATTTTTTGGTAATTTATGTGGCAAGTTTAATCTTTGGTAATTTGCTATCGCTCTATTTTCATAAAGAGGAATATTGGTATAATGCAGTTGGTGCAAGTGGTGCTGTTACGGGAATTCTGTATGCGGCTATCCTTTTGCAACCAGAAATGAGCTTATATATGTTCTTTATTCCTATTCCTATTCCAGGTTATGTTTTTGGAATAGGCTATCTATTATATTCCATTTACGGTATGAAAAACCGAATTGGCAATATAGGCCACGATGCCCATTTTGGTGGAGCAGTAGGAGGTTATATAATTACCTTAATACTTATGCCAAGTCTTTTTGAAACAGATTTAGGTCATATTGGATTACTGGCAATTCCAATTATCATTTTGTTTATTTTATATAAAATGGGCAAACTCAACCATTAATAAACCTATTTGTTTAGCAGCTTTTTTACTGTATTTTCTAATGCTACACCTCTTAGGTTTTTAGCTACTATTGTACCACTTTCATCTAAAATATATGTTGCAGGAATTGAAGTAATATTATAAAGTTGGGCCACAGGATCATTAAAGTAGTTTAAGCTAGAGACGTGGTTCCATGTTAGTTTGTCTTTTTCAATAGCCTGTAGCCAAGCTTGTTTGGGATCTTTTTGTCTCGGTGTACCATCTAAAGAAACTCCGATTATTTCAAGACCATCATCATGAAATTGTTCGTATATTTTAACGACATTAGGGTTTTCTCTACGACATGGACCACACCAAGCTGCCCAAAAATCTATAATTGTCACCTTTCCTTTTAGGTCTTCTAAACTAACGGTTTTGCCTTCTGTATTAGGTGCTTCAAAGTTTGGTGCTTTTTTACCAACTTCGAGATGTGCTAATTTTTCTTTTTCTTTGAAAAGTTCATTTATCTTTTCATTGATTTCATTACCTTTCTTTGAGTTTTTAATGTTTTCATCCAAGTTGGTAAACACCTTGTTTATAGTATTTACATTTACGTTTGGTTTACGTAGTTCAAATTCTATTAAGTTAAGACTGAAATAAGCATCTGGATTTTCTTCTGCGAATTTTAGGGAGTAACCTTCTATTAACTCGGCATGTGAAGTCATGATCTTTGCCATAGAATCTATTGCTTCTCGATCTTTTTGTTGATTTACTTTTTGGTAGTCAACAATTAATTTTTGACGATACTCATTTAGTTTGCTTAAATCAGCTTGATATTGAATGAGGTCATCATTGGATTTAGACCCAATGATTTCAGATTTGATAAAATCTTGCTTATTGACTTTAAACTGAATCTCACTGTTTTCTAGCATAAACATTTTGCTGCCGTTAACACCGTTAATGGTCACAAAATAAAAGGAAGGGTTATCAACAGCTCCTTTGAATTGGAATTTTTCATTCATTACTATGGCAGTATCTACAGGTACTTGTTTCCCGTTTTCATCATGTTGCAAATATACCCTTACACCATTATAGATTTCTTTTGCTTCACCATCTATAGTGTATCCTGTTGGGTTGTTTTTCTCACATCCAAATGTAAATATGCTTAGAGCGATTAGTACCAAATATTGTTTCATCATTATAGTTAATTTATGTTACTCAACATTAAGTTGCAAATATATAAACTAAGCACGAATGCTATTAATTAGAAACGCAAATTGTATCTTAAATCGTGTTGAGTGCTTTTCCTGTAATATATTTTACGATACTTTTGTAAAAAAGTAAAACATGCACAATGATACCATAGTGGCACTTGCTACACCCTCGGGAAGTGGTGCAATTGCAGTAATTAGACTATCTGGCAAGGATGCCATTACAGTAGCATCCAATTGTTTTAAGTCTATTTCTGGTAAAGATTTAATAAAGCAAGCCACACATACCATTCATTTGGGGCATATTGTTGATACTGGCAAGACTATTGATGAAGTGTTGCTTTCTATTTTTAAGGATCCGAACTCATATACAGGTGAAGATGTTATAGAAGTCTCATGCCATGGTTCTTCTTATATTCAACAGGAAATTATTCAGCTTTTTCTGCGTAAAGGTTGTCGTATGGCTACAGCTGGTGAGTTTACACTCCGTGCATTTTTAAATGGTAAACTAGATCTTAGTCAAGCGGAAGCTGTGGCGGACTTAATATCTAGTGATAATGCTGCCTCACACCAAGTAGCAATGCAACAGATGCGTGGTGGGTTTTCCAGTGAAATAGCCAAGCTTAGGGAAGAATTATTAAACTTTGCCTCCTTAATAGAGTTAGAACTAGATTTTGCAGAAGAAGATGTAGAGTTTGCAGACAGAACACAGTTTAAACAACTTCTTGAACGTATTAATTTTGTCCTGAAGCGTTTAATTGACTCGTTTGCCGTTGGCAATGTTATAAAGAACGGTATTCCTGTTGCTATTGTTGGCGAGCCTAATGTGGGCAAATCTACATTATTAAATGCCTTATTGAATGAAGATAGGGCTATTGTCTCTGAGATAGCCGGTACTACTAGAGATACCATTGAGGATGAGATATCGATTGGAGGTATTGGGTTTCGGTTTATTGATACCGCAGGAATTAGGGAGACCATAGATGTTGTAGAGTCCATAGGTATAAAAAAAACCTTTGAAAAAATTGAGCAATCACAGGTTACTATCTATCTGTTTGATAGTTCTAAAAGTATTTCTGACTTAAAAGCAGTTCAGCTTGAACTGGAGAAAATAAAGAACAAATACCCTCAAAAGCCCTTACTGATTATTGCCAACAAGATAGATGTGCTAGATGAGGCTCAAGTTTCTACTTTAGAGAAAGCTATTCCTGATGTGAAGTTACTGTCTGCCAAAACTGGGTTTGGTGTAGAAGCATTAACGGATTCACTTTTAAATCTCATTAATACTGGTGCTTTGCGGAACAATGAGACCATTGTTACCAACTCACGACACTATGACGCCCTGTTAAAAGCCTTTGAAGAAGTCCAGAAAGTGAAGTATGGTTTAGAGACCGATCTGTCTGGTGATTTACTTGCTATAGATATACGACAAGCCCTTTATCACTTTGGTGAGATCACCGGTGAGATTACCAATGACGACCTTTTGGGCAATATATTTGCTAATTTCTGCATCGGGAAGTAGAGGTGTTTTGCTAGATGTTACTGAGGTTTGACTTGGGATGACCTTGCTACTGCCTTTGATAAGGATGGTATAACCTTGCTTTAAGTTTGTTTTAACCCTACTATAACCACGCTATAACCTGTTTTAAGATTTTTTGTATATTGCTGTTTTATAAGTGTTTAACCTAAAACATTACGTTATGGCAAAACAGAAAGGAATTATTCCGCTTGTAGGGACACTAGGAGGTATTAATTTTTATTATTTGAACGGTAAGGCTATTGCTAGGAAAGCTGGCGGTGGCTTTAACGGTAATGCTATTAAAACCAAGGCCAGTATGCAACGCGTGCGTGAGAACGGCAGCGAGTTTGGGCATTGCAGTAAAGTGAACAAGGTTTTTAGAACAGCATTGCTCCCGTTTTATAAAGGTTATACTTTTACTTATTTCCATAGTAGGTTGATGGGCTTGTTTACCCAATTAAAGGCTTTGGACGTTACCAGTAAACGCGGTGAGCGTAGGGTTGCAAACGGTGTTACCAATGCTGTTGGCTTGCCGTTATTAAAGCGCTATGCTTATACACCTGATTGTGATGTGCGGACTATACTGCCCTTTGATTACCGGATTGCCGAGGGAAGCTATGCCTTGACGATTTCTGGTTTTGATATAAAACGGGTTGGGTTTGCTGAAGGAGCCACGCATATTGGTTTAACTTATGGTGTACTTAATTTTAATTTTGACACATTGCACCATGATCTGCAATTGGCCCCTCCATTGGTTTTGGACCAGAGTTTTGCCGGGAATGTGGTTAGCCTTGTGCCCATGAATTTGCCCGAAGGAAACGGTACGGTGCTTTGTGTTTTGGGCATACGGTTTTACCAAGCTGTTGATGGGGCACTGTATGTACTGAACGCTAGTGACAGTATTGGCCTTACGGTTTTGAAATGCGCGTAGTGCTGTGTAACCTTTTAAAATTTATCTTTTTATATGGATTATCTTTTGTGTTAATTGAATTAACCTATATCTGTAGTATTTTCTAGTTTTAAAATTAACTTTAAAACCGGAATCATGAAGATAAAGCAGTTTGAATATAAGCCGTTGGCCCACTATAGCTACGCCGTTATCAGTAATGGAGATATGGTGATTATTGACCCAGAACGGAACCCAGAGGTTTACTATGAATTTGCACAAGCCAATAAGGCTAAGATTGTAGCAGTCATTGAGACCCATCCGCATGCTGATTTTGTAAGCTCACATTTGCAGATTCACAAAGAAACTGGAGCTACCATTTATAACAGTGAGAAATTGGATGCCTTTTATCCGCATACCAACTTTGATGAAGGAGATGTGATACCAGTTGGGAATGTTAATTTTACGGCCTTAAATACTCCGGGACATTCTCCCGATAGCATAACCGTTGTAGCCAATGAGGGTGATAAAACAGTACTTTTTACAGGAGATACGCTCTTTGTAGGAGATGTTGGTCGGCCAGATTTGAGAAGTGACGGTGACAATAAAAAACAGAAGCAACAAGAGCTTGCGGAGGCGATGTATGATACTATACATTCAAAATTCAATGAACTTGCTGATGATGCTGTTGTGTATCCTGCCCATGGAGCTGGTTCTCTGTGTGGTAAAGGTATGAGTGATGCGAGTAGTAGTACTTTGGGTGACGAACGTAAGGAGAATTGGGCTTTTAAGACTACCGACAAGAAAGTATTTGTAAAAGAATTAGTGGAAAGTCAACCTTTTATACCTTCTTATTTTGGCTACAATGTAGATGTGAATAAAAGGGGAACCGACACTGTGCGAAAGGCCATTGCGAAAGTGGACTTTAAAATGAATGGGAACCTCCGCGGATTAATCGTTGATAGTCGTGAGGAAGGCGAATTTAAAACAGGACATCTTAAGGGTAGTATAAATATACAGGCCGCATCTGCATCTGCCAAATTTGAAACGTGGTTAGGGACTTTAATTAAACCTGAGGAAAAATTCAGCCTTGTTATTGCGCAACCCAAAGATTTGGAAATGATTTTAGAACGGGTCGCTAAAATTGGTTACGAAAGCCAACTGCGAAAGGTGGTAACACTGCCAAGGGTTAAACTAAAAGAAACAAGTCTATTGGATTTAAAGGATTTTAAAAATAATCCTAAAGATTATACCATTGTAGATATCCGCAACAAAAGTGAAGTAGAGGAGGGCAAATTATTTAAAAGTGCTATTTCTATACCCTTACCTACGTTGAGAGCAGAGGTGAATAAAATACCGACCGATAAACCTATTGTAGTGCATTGTTCTGGTGGTTACAGAAGTGCAGCAGGAAGCAGTATTATTGAAAAGCACTTAGATAGCGCCAAAGTTTATGATTTGAGTGAACATGTAAAAGAATTTAAATAGTTATAACCTAAAATATTTCTATTATGAACATATTATATGAACCCTGGCCATGGTATGTAGGTGGCCCGTTGATTGCATTAGTATTATTCTTATTACTGTTTGCAGGCAAACAATTTGGTATGTCTTCTAATTTGCGTACGGCCTGTGCTGCGATGGACGCCGATAAATTATCGGACTATTTTAATTACGATTGGAAGTCTAAACGCTGGAATTTACTTGTTGTATTAGGTGCGGCTATGGGAGGTTTTATCGCTTCCCATTATATGAGCAATTCTGCTGTAGCCATCAATTCTGATGTGGCGCAACAGCTTGCTACGGATTATAAGATTACCAGTGCCGGTGAAGCTTATTTGCCTTCAGAAATTTTCTCATTGGAGGCTCTAGGAGATCCTTTTAACATTGCCATCCTTTTATTGGGAGGTATGATGGTAGGTTTTGGTGCTCGGTATGGTGGTGGGTGTACATCTGGACATGGTATATCTGGCTTGAGTAATTTACAACGCCCTTCCTTAATCGCTGTTTTGGGCTTTTTTATTGGTGGTCTTATCATGGTTCATTTGTTGTACCCTTTAATTTTTGGATAGTATGAAAAACATAGTATATATTATTATAGGTATTTTATTTGGCATTATAATGTATAAGTCTGAAGCCGCATCTTGGTTTCGTATTTATGAAATGTTTCAGTTTGGCTCTTTCCATATGTATGGGCTTATGGGCTCTGCTGTATTACTCGGTATTGTTGGGATAAAAGTGATTAAACAAAAAAATATACAGCCACTTGATGGTAGTGATATGAGTTTAGAGCCTAAGGATAAAAGTGTTACGCGTTATTTAGTAGGCGGTATCATTTTTGGATTGGGTTGGGCACTTGCTGGTGTTTGCCCAGGACCTATGTATGTGCTTGCCGGAGCGGGTTATGTTTCCATATTGATTGTGATCCTCGGTGCTCTAATAGGAACTCTTATTTATGGCGTTTTGAGAAAGAAATTGCCTCATTAAACTGTAGCATAATTTTGGTAGTTGGGATACGACGCATGGTGTGGTGCGTTGTATGCACAGAACGCCAGTGATAGTATTAGGTTTTTAATATTGATATTGTTATTTAAAAATTGAGTAACACAAATCTAAGAGTAAAAGATGCAAAAGATTTGTTCAATACAAAGTTTTATATAGACCTAAGTGTACCTGTTTTAGTATAACCTCCATCCGTAACACAATATATACAGGTTTTTATTTAGTTGAAATTAAAACATTTGAAAACGGAACTGTTTTGCCTGATGGGCATACTTCTTTGTTTTGCTAAGCTCTTAATAAAGTACGTTTTATAGATGTTTTGCTGGTTTGTTCTATGAGATGTAGAATTGTGTTTAGAATTTCTTACAAATTTTATTGATTTTTCTGTAAACTTTCACATATTTTATTAGATTTGTCGCTTGTTATTAACAGTTTAACCACTAAAATTTAAAGCGAATGTACTTAAAAACTACACTATTATCATTATTATTTGTTGGGTTGCTATGCCAATCTAACGCGCAAGTTTTCTTTAGCGAGGACTTTGAGGGTACCATGGATGCTGGTACAAACCTCCCAACAGGATGGACAGAAACGGGACTCTCTACAGATGGCATTTGGTCTACAGGAGATGCTGCCACTGCGACTTCTGGTTACTTATTTTATCCAGATCCGATTACTGGTACCAACTTTGCTTATACCAACGACGATAGTTGTGACTGCAATAAAAGTGCTGACCGTATGATTTTACCGGTACAAGATTTTACTGGACTTTCTGCCGTGGGAATGGAACTTGATGTGTATTTGTATGGTGGCGAGGGGGAAACTCTTGTGAGCCAAGTAAGTACCGATGGAGGCGCCACATGGGCTTCTGTTGCAACATTTACTGCGGATGAGGCCGCTTGGATGGCTGATGTTACGGTAGATCTTTCGGCATATGGTGACATGGCCAATGTAATGATTAGTTTTCTTTACAATGATGCGGGTGAGTGGGCTTATGGAGCAGGTATAGATAACCTTGAGTTAATGGAAGTAGAGCTTTTGGATGATTTATCTCTAGTGAGCCATACTGGAGAATATACTGTTATACCCTTATCACAAGCAGAATCGCTTGATTTATCTGTGTCTGTTTACAATAATACTTCCATAGACCTCACTGATATTATTGTAGAGGCCCATGTATATATAGACGCGGTTTTTGCAGAGACCCTTACCAGTACAGCTGCTTCTATAGTATCTGGGGACACCAATACTGTTACGGTAGGTAGTTATAGTGCTACTGTTAATGGTACTTACAGAGTTGATTATGAGGTTAGTTCTGCGTCTATTACAGATGCTGACCCGCTTAACGATGTTTTATTTTATAACTTTGCGGTTAATGATGAATTGTATGCGAGGGATGATGCGACGGTAACCTTATCTTTAGGGGTTAACGGTACAGACAATACGTCCTTGATAGGGGTTGTATATGATATTAATGAGGCTACGTCAGTTACATCTTTGTTGGCTTCCCATGGTCAGTTAACAGCAGGCAATGTGTTGAGCTATGAGGTTTACGATACGACCCCTGAGGGATTGCCGTCTACTTTAATAGGTACTAGTGATGACCATGTGGTAACAAATGAAGAGGAGACGGCAGGCCAGGTCACCGCTACAGTGTCTCTTTATGACTTAAACTCCAATGGCCTATATTTAGCTCCTGGAAGTTACTTATTTGCTTATAGTGAGAATGCATCTATTAACACTGGCTCATTGAGCATGACAGATGCCATATTTACACCGAATACCGTTTTTGCACAAATAAATGGTGGAGCATGGACTCCTTTAGAAAGTTTAGGTTTTCCTAATACTCCTGTTTTACGCCCTATTCTTTCTGATTGTGTAGCCCTTGATCTTGACATGAGTTTTACAGCTACTTCTTGTAATGGAAGTGTTAACGGAACGGCTACGGTTGCTGTAACAGACGGTACAGGTACGTACACTTACGAATGGGATGCTGCTGCAAGCAGCCAGACTACAGCTACTGCCATTGGGTTGGCTGCTGGAGCGTATAGTGTGTCTGTTACCGATGAGAACGGTTGTAGTACAATAGGTACCGTGACAGTTACTGAACCGGCTATGTTAACCAGTAGTGCTGTTGATAATGGCAATGGCTCTGCTACTGTTACCGCTGAAGGTGGTGTTGGTGGTTATACTTACCAATGGGATGCTGCTGCAGGTAACCAGACTACTGCGACAGCAACAGAATTATCACCAGGCTCTTACAGTGTAGTTACAACAGATGCGAATGGTTGTATTACTTTGGCCAGTGTTACCGTAGTTGCACTTGGATTAGATACGGTTGCCAACGATTTTAATGTGTTGCTACAGCCTAACCCAGCAGAAGATGTGGTGCATATCCGTGTTACGAAAACTGTACCTCAATTAAAGTTACGTATTTATACTATTACGGGACAATTAGTTGCTGAGCATACTTTGGATACCAATGCAGAAGTACAAACTGTGAATGTTGCCCAATTACAAAGCGGTATTTACATGATGAACTTTAAGACTGATACTTTAAGTGAGACCAAACGCCTTATTATAAAGTAAGACGAAACAGGAAAAATTAATAGGAATCCCTTTATGTTTAACACACATAAAGGGATTTTTTATGTGCTTATTGTACTATGATTTTGGTTGTTTTGTTTTGATGCTTAAGGAAATATATCCCTTTGCTCCACGTAGCGGTATCTATACTTTGTGTGGTACTAGAAGCGGTGTAGTTATATTTAATACGTCCCAGCACATCTACTATGGTTATTAGGGATTTTGGTTGCACTCCATGTACGGTAAAGGTTGTAGTTGCAGGATTTGGCACCACCTGGAGAGTATTGTTTGTTACCTGATACTGCTCATTGCCTAAGATTTGGTTGCATTCTACAGGGTTGGTTTCTATGGTAGTTTGTGGTGTCATATCCTTACCGATAAAGCCTACATAATCTGTAGTGTAGCGTTTCATTTTGAAAATATCCATAGCATGGTTTAGATCTGTACCTTGCTCTACAATGTCTCCTCCTTGAGTGATAGGCACTTTATATTGCCATAGTATTTGGTCGTTAGCATTAATCTCAATGGCATGGCCGTTAGAACCCGATGCAATGAGTATATTATCGTTAGGTAGTACCTGGACCCCAGAAACTCTAGGAGAGAAGAGTTCAGTAGGTAAGTTATAAGTGTACTCAGGTGCGAGAGGTAGAAACAAGCCTTGCTCCATTGGATAGGAATTTGAAGCCTCATTATAAGGAATTTCTAGAACCTTTGCCATTGATGTAAACTGTCCGTTAACTGAGTTACGGTTATCAAATACACTGATATGCTGGTTGAAACGTGTGCCAGCCTGTACCCATTGAGGATCGTGTTGGAAAAACAGTTGTTGGTCTTGGCTTGTGCCGCTATTGTAGCTCGCTGGGTTTCCCCAGCGCCATAGTAAATCGCCACCGTGTCCTGAGTTTCCTCCGTTACTGCTTGCAGCCTCAGCGGTAGAGGTGGAGTGATCTATGATCCAAATTTCATTGAAGGTTGGGCTACTTAGAATGATATGGTCTAACTCTGCATTGTAGTGTATGCCATTTACATGTGCCCAATCTGCCACATTATTAGTGTTCCCTTTGTTGATATCTATACGTCTAAAGTTGGACTGTATGTTTCCGTAATTTGCATTTTGTTGATTGTGATCTTGAACCAAGTGATCCCAAGCGTGCCATTCCCAAACTATATTGGCACCTGAGGGGTAAGTAGGTTGTAGCTCGTAAATGACAGTGGGCCATAGCTCGTTATTTGGTAATGTGCCGGGAATTCTACCCGCAGCTGTGCAATCTAAAACATTTTTAAGTTCCCAGGCGATGACCAAGAGGTTTCCATTGGGTAATATTTCCATATCATGGTGTAAGCGGTAATTTCCATTTGAAATGGTATGCTGCCAGATGATGTCTCCGTTCCAATTAAGTTCTTGAATTATTCCAGCTGCTCCGCCAGCAGTAAAGTGGACTGCGTTTGGATCTACGCTGGTACGTATTAGGGTTCCGTTTTCTGTAATTTCTGCAAAGGTGCTGTTTGAGAATTGATTTGGCCACTGGTTTATAATACGCCCACAATTATTGATGAGGTATGTTGTATGGAATGTAACAGGGTGAACTATGGAATAGCCTTCAAAAGTATCAGTATTATATTGAATTGTTCCGACAGTTTGCGCATGTATGATTGTACCGATTATTAAAAAACAAAAATTAAAAAACTGCTTCATGGTTATATGCTTGAATATTGTGCTAAAATACATGAAATCTAAAAGTGAATAAAAAAGAAATCTTTTATTCATTTTTTACTTCGGGTTTTTGCAACACCATTGCATTAATATATTCTTATCTTTGCTGTAATGAAATATTTAGCATTTTTATTATCCCTTTATATTTTCGCACTTAATTTAGCACCGTGTGAAGATGGTAATATGCTTAATGGTGATGTAGAGACAGAGGTTTCGCAAGCTATGGATAACGACCATGAACATGGAGGCGCTGATTTGTGCTCTCCGTTCTGTCAATGCCATTGTTGCCATATCCATGCCACTCATTTTGAGATTTTAGATTTTAAAGTTGCATTAACCGATATTTCTACCAAGGTTTTTTACCACTTTAATGGTTTGGAAAAAGACTTCAACCCTACCATTTTACAACCTCCACAAGTATAATGAATGCCTGCACATACAGGTGTGTTATAAATTGAATTAGCCAACACATGCTGTTGGCCACTATTCTCTGTTTATGAATTCATTATACCCATTATTCTATGATTAACAAAATCATTGATTTTTCAATCCATAATAAGTTTATTATTGGTCTGCTTACGCTTGCCTTAATTGGTGGTGGTTTATATAGTATGACCCAAGTTCCTATTGATGCCGTACCTGATATTACGAACAACCAAGTACAGGTGATTACACAATCTCCCAATTTGGGAACTGAAGATATTGAGCAGTTTGTAACCTACCCTGTAGAGTTGGCTATGAGCAATTTGCCCAATGTAAAGGAAATCCGTTCAGTTTCCCGTTTTGGGCTTTCGGTAGTGACCATTGTATTTGACGATGCTGTGGGCACGTATTTGCCGAGGCAATTGGTTGCCGAGAAACTGCCCGAAGTGCAAGCACAAATTCCCATGGGTTTTGGAAAACCCTCCATGGGTCCTATATCCACAGGGTTGGGGGAAATCTATCAATATACACTTGAGGTGGATGTTGACCACCAGGGCGATTATTCTGCGACAGAGCTGCGAACGATGCAGGACTGGATTGTGCGCCGACAGATGGCCATGGTACCTGGAGTGGTTGAAGTCAATGCGTTTGGAGGCCAAAAGAAGCAGTATGAAGTCACGGTTGACCCTAACGAACTGCGTGCCATAGGCATTACCATTTCGGAGGTTTTCTCAGCCATGGAAAAGAACAACCAAAATACCGGAGGGGCTTACATAGAGCGTAACCACCAAGCCCACTTTATCCGTGGAGAAGGTTTAGCGAGAACTGTTTCGGATATTGAAAACATGGTCGTTAAAACGGTGGATGGCATCCCTATTAAAATTAAGGATGTTGGAACCGTACGCATGGGAAGTGCCGTAAGGTACGGAGCTTTAACTAAGGACGGTAAGGGAGAAGCAGTTGGCGGAATGATTTTGATGCTAAAAGGAGCCAATTCCAATACCGTTATAGAACAGGTTACCCATCGCATAGAACAGATACAACAATCCCTTCCGGAAGGTGTAACTATAACTCCTTTTCTGGACCGTAGTGAATTGATTGCCGAAACCACAGGAACGGTGACGGGAAACCTTTTGGAAGGAGGTCTTATAGTAATTTTTGTATTGGTGTTGCTTTTGTGAAACTGGCGTGGTGGCCTTATTGTGGCTTCAACGATCCCTTTATCATTGCTGTTTGCTTTTATTTTGATGAACGTTTTTGACGTTTGGGCCAACCTAATGAGTTTGGGAGCTATTGATTTTGGTATTATCGTTGATGGTGCGGTTATCATTGTGGAAAGTACGGTGTTTTTAATGTATTCTTATGTGGTTAAAAAGAAGGCTGTTACTTCTGAAACCCGTGATGAAATTGCTGCTAAGGCTTCTAAGAAAATGATGAACGCCGCTTTTTTTGGACAGCTTATTATTTTAATTGTTTTTCTGCCTATACTGGCTCTAGAAGGAGTAGAGGGAAAGATGTTTCAGCCCATGGCATTGACCTTTATTTTTGCAATGATAGGTGCAATGTTGTTGTGTTTAACCTATGTGCCAATGGTCTCTGCCTTGTTTTTAAAACCCCAAAAATCTAAAAAGACATCTTATGGAGATAGGTTTGTTTATTGGATTGAACGAAAATACGAACCGCTATTGACCCAATCACTCGCTAAGGGAAAAGTGGTTATTGGTATTGCGGTTGCTCTTTTTGCCCTAGCCATTATTGCCTTTACGAGAATGGGTGGTGAGTTTATTCCGCAGTTGGATGAAGGCGATATCGCATTTCATGCTATTTTGAAACCCGGAAGTTCCCTTAGCGAAACCATTGCAACCACTACAAAAATAGAACGTATTATCAAGGCCGATTTCCCTGAGGTAAAATCGGTATTGAGCCGTATTGGTGTTGCCGATGTCCCTACTGACCCAATGCCAATGGATATTGCCGATGTATTTGTTATCTTAAAGCCAAGCGATGCATGGACCTCTGCGGAAAACAAAGATGAACTGGTGGAAAAGATGAAGGCTGCCATAAGCATTGTGCCAGGGGTGAATTTTGAGTTTACCCAGCCTATTGAAATGCGCTTTAACGAACTGCTAACAGGAGTTCGTGAAGATGTTGCCATTAAATTATTTGGTGAAGATCTGGACGTACTAGCCAGCAAAGCCGAAGAAATGGGGACCATCATTTCCACCGTTCCTGGCGTTGCCGACATGAAGGTAGAGGCCACAGCTGGTCTGCCCCAAATAACCATTGCCTATAAACGGAACAAAGTGGCCCAATATGGTTTGGATATTAACCATCTCAATACTGTGGTACAAGCTGCGTTTGCCGGTGGCAAGGCAGGAGTGATTTTTGAAGGCGAAAAGCGATTTGATTTGGTAGTGCGCCTGCAGAAGGAAAACCGATCGCGCATTGCTGATGTTAAGAATCTGTTTATCAATCTGCCCAATGGTTTGCAAATTCCGCTAAGGGAAATCGCAGATGTAAGCTATGAAGCTGGTCCTATGCAAATAAGTCGAGATAATACCAATAGACGTACTTATGTTGGTATTAACATCCGCGACCGTGATGTGAAATCTGTAGTAGAGGATATACAAGCAAAGCTGGATACGCAATTTGATTTGCCAACCGGCTACTACATCCGTTATGGAGGAGCCTTTGAAAACCTTGAGCGTGCCAGTAACAAATTGCAAACGGTTGTACCTATTGCGCTGTTGCTTATTTTTATCTTAATTTATTTTGCCTTAAAATCCTTTCCGCAGACCTTGATGATTTATTTGGCCATCCCCATGGCGACCATAGGCGGTGTTTTTGCTTTATGGTTAAGGGATATGCCCTTTAGTATTTCCGCAGGTGTAGGCTTTATTGTGCTCTTTGGGGTGGCCGTTTTAAACGGGTTGGTAATGGTTAGCGGTTTAAATGAACTAAAGGAAGAAGGTGTAACGCACTTGAAAGACCGTATTTTGGCAGGCACAAAGCGTAGGATACGACCTATAATGCTAACAGCCTTTACTGATATTTTGGGTTTTCTTCCAATGGCCGTTTCAGCATCTGCAGGAGCTGAAGTACAACGACCTTTGGCGACCGTAGTTATAGGTGGATTGATAACTTCTACATTCTTAACGCTCTTTATTCTTCCTATCTTTTATCAGTGGATGGAAAAACGTTGGGAACGGAAAAAGAAATTCAATCCAAAATTTGTTACCGCTACGGCAATGGTATGTTTTCTGTTTACTTCCGCTTTAGCGAAAGCCCAAGGTGTACCACCGAAATCTTCACTCCCAACTATTTCATTGGACAAGGCCATGGACATTTCTAAGGAAAACTATCCGTTGTTACGAACGAAACAGTTGGATATAGAAAGACAAAACGCGCTAAAAGGCACCGCTTATGATTTTGGAAACACGCAAGTTTTTACAGGAGGGGAAGAGTTATCTGAGGGTCGAGGAATTTACACTTTGGTAGGTATTGGACAAAAGAATATTGACCTATTAGGTATTGGTGTAAAAAAGCGGTTGCAAAACCAACGTATTGCTCTGGCAGAAACTACCCTTGAACTTTCTGAACTACAATTGGAACAAAATGTAAAAAGAGCGTGGGCGGAAGCTTACCTGCAACGCCAAAAACTTGAACTGTATAGAGAACTGGATTCTATCTATGCACAATTTGAAAAGGCCATTGAGCTTAACTATGAGGTAGAAGCCATTTCAAGATTGGAATATTCATCGGCCACCAATCAGGCGTTGCAAATCGAAAATCAACTGCATCAGACCGAAAACGATTATGCTATTGCCTTGCAAAAGCTGAATCTTTGGTTGGTTTCTGACACTTATTATGCTGTACCAGATACACTTGAAGACCGTTTGCTACAGGTATTGCCGTTGGATGCGGATCTAGGAACACATCCCGAGGTGGAACTTTTGCGAAAGCGTAAGGATGAAACTGAAGCGACCTATGATGCAGTACGAGCTGAATTATTACCAAAGTTTAATCTACAAGGAGGCCTGCAACAAGTAAATGGCAATAGCGGGTTTTACAGCTATCAGGCTGGTATATCAGTTCCTTTATTTTCAGGTAAGCAGCGCAGTGAGGTAAAAGCCGCCAAAATAGATACCGAAATTGCTAGGGCAAGTGCGAACTTTGCCCAACGCCAATTGCAATCCGAATATAGACAGGCCATCCAAGCCTATAAAAAATGGAAAGCCTCTTGGTATTTTTATAGGGACAAAGCTTTGCCGCTAGCCGAAGACCAGCGCCATGGAGCATTACTTACCTATAAAGAAGGTGCGGTGGACTATGCTGCATTCACACAAATTATACGTGATGCCATACACACCGAAATGGAGGCGTTGTACGTTCTTGACAATTATTTAACATCAGTATTTGAACTACACTATTTTAAGCACTAACATATGAAAAACATATCTAAATATTTGGTTATCGGTTTATTAACGATGCTATTGTGTCTAACAGCTTGCGGAAATCCTAAATCCGATACCGCTGAAAACAAAAGTGAAAACCCAGACATGGAAGACGGACACTCAGAAGATGAAGTTGAAGCTGTGATGCTTACAGCACAACAGTACGATGCCTTACAAATGAAAGTGGATACTCTTGCACAACGCCATATGAGCGGTTATGTAGAAGCCAATGGCCAACTAGAAGTGCCACCACAGAATGAAGCCACTATTACATCTGTCTTAGGCGCAAATGTGGTTTCCATAGCGGTTATTGAGGGAGATAAAGTGGATAAAGGGCAAACGGTTGCCTATTTGTCCCATCCCAATATCATACAAAAGCAGACGGATTACCTCAATGCGTACAGTAACAGCCAATTTCTGAAGAAAGAACTTGAGCGACAAAAAAAACTGTATGAGGGAGGAGTAGGCAGCGGTGCTAATTTTCAAAAGGCCGAAGCCGCTTATGAAGCCTCCCGAAATAGAGCAAACGGATTGGAAGCACAGTTGCAACAATTGAACATCAGTTCAGCTGGCGTACGAAAAGGAACGATTTATCAGCGTGTGGCCCTACGAAGTCCCATTGAAGGTTTTGTTCAAAAGGTAGCGATTAAAACAGGGCAGTATGTAGAACCACAGACCGATTTAATTGCAATTGTTGATACCCATCACGTTCATGCTGATTTGATGGTGTTTGAAAAAGATGTGTATAAAGTAAAGCAAGGACAGAAAGTGACTTTTAATGTACAATCTATTAAAGGAAACGAGCTTACAGCGGAAATCTATTCTGTAGGTAAAACTTTTGAGCAAAACCCTAAAGCTATACATGTACACGCAGAAATAGAGAACAAGGCAGGTAACCTTATACCGGGAATGTACATTGAAGGACGTATTGCAATAGACCATACTAGAACCACCGCACTCCCTGAACGTGCCATAGCGGAGGACGGAAACAGGTCCTTTGTTTTTACCGCTGAAAAGATTGGAGATACCTGGAAGTTTACACCTGTTGAAGTGAAAAAAAGCACCCAAGATGGTGAATGGATTGGTATTGATTTTATAACAGTCCAAGAGCCCAATGTTAGATATGCCTATAACAATTCCTACTATTTAATGGCAGAGTTGAAAAAAAGTGAAGCAGCACATAGTCATTAGAAATATGGAATCTACAAGAAAAGAAAACTTAAAGAAAGCAAGAACACTTCAAATCTGGAACGTTATCTATGACATTATAGAAGTAATAGTATCTTTAATAGCAGGCTTCACATCAAACAGTTCAGCTTTGATAGGTTGGGGGCTTGATAGCACTATAGAAGTTTTAAGTGCGGGAACTTTGGGTTGGCGATTGCATGGTGAAGTTAAGGGTATAGACGAAAAGCGTGTAGAGAACAGAAAAAAGGTAACCTTATATGTAATTTCCATATCATTTGTCATCGTTAGTATATTTATTTCCTATGATTCCATATCAAAATTAATAAGTAAAGAAACCGCTTCTTGGTCTACTATAGGAATTGTTATACTGATTGTGTCTTTGGTAGTGAACCCCATTTTAATTTACTCCAAAAGAAACTACGGGAATAAACTGGATAGTCCTGCTTTGTTGGCCGATGCCAAGGATACATTTATTTGTCTATACCAAACGGTAGTGGTTCTCATAGGCTTATTGCTTGCAAAAAAGTTGGGCTGGTGGTGGGCTGACCCAGTTGCAGCATTATTAATAGTACCCTATGCGGTAAAAGAAGGATGGGAAGCTTTTTCTAAAGCACAAAAAATTAAAAACACCTTTGGCAAGAAATGAAAGAAATAGAAAAAACATTAGAGAACAAAAATGTACGACCTACGGCAATGCGTATATTAATTTATAAATATATGGCCGAAAAGGAAGTTGCGATAGCGTTAACAGATATTGAAAATACCTTTACAAAAGCGGACAGGACCACTTTATACCGGACCCTTAAAACATTTGAAGAAAAAGGGATTGTACACCAAATAGATGATGGCACCAATATATCAAAATATGCCTTGTGCGAACCTGGTTGCAATTGTGAACTTGACCAAGATTTACACTTACATTTTCATTGTAGTAACTGTGACGAAACAGTTTGTTTGACAGCACATAAACTCCCACATATTAATTTGCCCGAAGGTTATATAGCAGAAGATGCCAACTTGGTCATTAAAGGGATTTGCGATAAGTGTAGTAGTTAAAACAATGCACTTCCATTGCATTTATATTTATGGCATTTTTGGTAAATAGAAAAGCAAAATGAAAAAAAAGAAAATTAATTTAAGAGATTTAAAACCAAATTCAGAGGGGCAACATACTCACGATGATGGTCATAATCATAGCAACTCTAAAAACGCTTCAAATTTAAAAACCTATTTGCCGGCTGTTTTCAGTTTCGTTATGTTAATAACTGGTATTGTCGTAGATTATTTTGAAGTATTCCCTCATTTTTCTGGGTGGATTCGTATCCTTTGGTATGTGATAGCTTATATTCCTGTAGGCTTTCCTGTAGTAAAGGAAGGATGGGAAAGCATAAAAAAAGGCGATTTTTTTACAGAATTCTTATTAATGTCTATCGCCACTATTGGTGCATTTGTTATTGGCGAATATCCCGAAGGTGTTGCAGTTATGCTGTTTTATGCGGTAGGGGAATTATTTCAAAATGCAGCAGTCAACAGAGCAAAAGGGAATATAAAAGCATTATTGGATGTTAGGCCAAAAGAAGCCAATGTTTTTCGTGACGGAGATTTTAAAAGTGTTTCCCCAGAAAGCGTAAATATTGGCGAAAGGATACAAATTCGAGTAGGTGAAAAAATTCCTTTAGATGGTATCTTACTATCTGAAAAAGCCACCTTAAATACCGCAGCTTTAACTGGTGAAAGCAAACCAACTTCTATTTTAAAAGAAGAAAAAGTTTATGCAGGTAGCATCAATTTAGAGCGTGTCATTGAAGTTGAAGTGACCAATAAGTTTGAAGATAGTTCTATTGCTAGAATATTGGATTTGGTACAGAATGCCACAGCACGTAAGTCTAAAACAGAATTGTTTATTAGGCAATTTGCACGTGTTTATACGCCAATTGTTGTCTTTTTGGCTATTGCTGTTACATTTATTCCTTACTTTTTTGTAAATGATTATGTGTTTAGAGATTGGTTGTATAGAGCCTTAATTTTTTTGGTAATATCTTGTCCTTGTGCATTGGTAATTTCTATTCCATTGGGTTATTTTGGCGGATTGGGAGCAGCTTCAAAAAATGGAATATTATTTAAGGGTGCTTCATTTTTAGATGCAATGACCAAGATAAACACATTAGTAATGGACAAAACAGGAACGGTTACCAAAGGTGTTTTTTTAAAATAAAGGAAATTAAGGCTATAAGTTGGGAAGAATCCGAATTTATGAAATACCTAATGGCTATAGAAGAACAATCCACACATCCCATTGCAAAAGCAATTATGGAATATAAAGAAAATGGAAATGAGTACGAAGCAGAAGAAGTTTCTGAAATTGCAGGTAAAGGGTTAAAAGGTAAAGTAAACGGTAAAACAATTTTAGTAGGAAATAAAGCCCTAATGATAGCTAATGAGATCAAGGTTCCATCTGAAACAGAATCGATTGTAGAATCCATAGTATTAGTAGCAATTGATAATCAATTTGCAGGTTATGTAGTCATAGCAGACGAATTAAAAGAAGATGCAAAAGAAACAATTACCAATTTGCATAAAATAGGAATTAAAAATATTATAATGCTTTCAGGTGATAAGGGTTCCATTACCAAACAAGTAGCAAAAGAATTAAATATTGAAAATGCTAAAGGTGGACTGTTACCAGAAGATAAATTAAACGAAGTTGAAACTTTAAAGCAAAACCCTGAAAACAAAGTAGCTTTTATTGGTGATGGTATCAACGATGCACCAGTTTTAGCAGCAAGTAATGTTGGTATTGCAATGGGTGGTTTAGGGAGTGATGTTGCAATTGAAACCGCAGATGTCATTATTCAAACAGACCAACCTTCAAAAGTTATTAGAGCTATTAAAATAAGCCGTTCCACACGAAAAATCGTCTGGCAGAACATTATTTTGGCTTTTGGAGTAAAAGTTATTGTACTTATATTAGGAGCTGGTGGTTTGGCTACGATGTGGGAAGCAGTTTTTGCAGATGTAGGAGTTGCATTATTAGCAATCTTAAATGCAGTTAGATTACAACGTATGCGTTGGAGTGAGTTATAGATTAAAAATCCATAGAAATAAAAGACCAACCATTGACTCGTATGGTTGGTCTTTTTCTTCATATATTGTTAGTTTAGGCTTTATAAGCTAAATTTTAAAATTTTTGAAGGGTGAGTATTTCTGTGCCTCCATTTCCACCATTACCATCTTTAATTACGACTTCTGTGCTGGATACAGAAAGGACATTCCAATTATTGTCATTAAACTCTTGAAAAGGTATTTGGGAATCAAAATCTAAGTTCAATTTACCTTCATTAGCAAATACGGACCAAGTACCATTATTTATAATGTTCCCATTAGTGGCGAATACATTACCACCATTATTAAAGTTTATTTCATAGCCATTATAATCAGAGGTTTCATCTTCTCCATCATCTGTATAAGATGCAACTATCCATATACCATCTTCTAAAATATCTTCTAAATCAGCGTCTGTGTTAGCCGAACAATAGCTTCCAAATCGTAAACGATCAGTACCTATCTTAAGCTCAATTTGTTTTTCAACAGGTTGTAGATTTATTTTACACAAGTTCCAAGTATCATTGAAATCTGGCAGTCCAGGAATATCAATAGTTACAAGAACTGCACCTTCTGGCCCTGCTGCACTCCATGTACCGTTAAATGAATTAGCATTTTCAGTAACCAAAACCGTACCATCAACATTAAATACAAATGAATATTCTTCATATAGGTTGACCAAATTGTTGTTATTTCGCTTTAACTTATCTATCGTCCATTCTCCACAAGCCAGAATGCTATCTTCAAAATAAGCAGAAGTGTATGTGTTAGCGTTACAATCGTTAAAGTCATTATCGTCATCCTCATCACATGTGCCAATTGCTCCTATAATAACATTTTCTAATTCTGTTACAGAATTAATAGTTTGTTCATTGCCATTAGCGAGGATAGTAGTAATGGGGAAATTAATAGTTATCGCAGTGAACTCATTGAGATCTTCGATAAAATCATAAAGTTGATTATCGTTAGTGATGGTAATGGTTTGGGCAGTTTCTGTATTTTCATTGAAAACGGCTATTGTGATAGGGTATTCAAAATCTATGCATTCAATGTCTTCATCATTGATATTATTGGTAAGCGCATCAAGTTGAGAGTCAGAGTTGACTAAAACTGTTGAATAATCTGAAAGGACAACCGTAATTGGATAGGATATAATAACGTTGTCATCGTCATCGTTAGACTCGTCAAAATTGTCTAAAATGTCTTCATAGTTATCTTCGCTATTTATGTTTATTACCGTTCCGTTTACCGTAACTGTAACTGGTAATAGTACGCTTAGATTACTGGCATTGTCTATAACATTATCTTGGGAGCCATCGTTCATAGCTACTCTAGACATTAAATTGGCCAATGGTGAATTGGCCTGAATATTTGCGTCATCAGGTGGATCTATGCTTAAATCATCTTCAGTTCTACAGGAGACTATGGCGATTATGAATAAGAGAGTAAATAAAAATTTATTTTTGATGTTGGTTATCATAATGGTTGTGATTTATTATTTTAACAGATACAAATTTATCTGATAAACCTTTTAATTCTTCCATTTTTTGCTCTAATTGCCATAACTCATGGGTTGTTTTTTTTAATTGCTCATAGCGCATTTTGGCTAAAATATATTTATTTTTTTTTATAAAATCTTCTGGGTTCTGCTCTTTTTCTTTTTTTAATAACAACATCCTCCTTTTATACTGTTTGATTTTATCCTCTTTGTTTTTTGCTAAGGTTATAACCAATTTGGTAATTTCTGATGTAATTGAGCTGCTAGTCATTTTTTCCTTGGGTTTTGTATTGGGGTTACAAAATTTTTAGTTAAGCTATTAGGAGTTTGTCTAACTGTTCTAATGAGCGTTTAAGCTCTATTTGTTTAAATATGTTCTTGGGGTTTTTTATTACCATTTTAGAAAGAAATATCACTTTCGTACGGTGATATTCAATTTCAACATCAGATAAATGATTTTTGTTCTTTATAGAATCTATTCTCATATATTTAGTAGGATTAATTAGGTTGTTCTTTTTAAAAAGAACTTATAGCAATAATAGTCTGAGGAAATTTTAATTTTCTAAATAATTTTAAAATGTAAATTTTCTGTTTTCAATAGTTTTTAATTTATTCACCACATCATCTAAGTTGGGTGGGAATTTAGTTTGGTTTAACTTAAGTTTCACTAGGGCTTCATTGAGAGTTGTGTACATATTAATTGGGTATTAATTAGTAGTCCTTTATATTAAAACAACTAAATATAAAAAAGTCCCGAATTTTTTTTCTTTTTGTTATATTGCCACTCATAAGAAACCCCAACAATCTTGAAAAAATCCTTACATGCAGACGTCTGCGATAAATTGCGCTTTTCAAAATTATATGATAAGTACGCCCAGACTTTAGGCAATATTCTTCTATATAAATATGGGTCTTTACTAAATCCCACAGATAAAGTTCAAGAGGCCTTTATTAAACTTTGGGAAAATTGTGCAAAAGTAAAGCCGGAAGCCGTAAAAACTTATTTATATACAACAGCAAACAATATGATGTTAAATGAAGTAAAACATCAAAAAGTGGTGTTTAAACATCAAAAGATAAAGCCAAAGGATTACACCAACGAGTCTCCAGAATTTGTGATGCGAAAAAAAGAATTCTTAAAACGCTATGAAAATGCTCTATCAAAATTAAAGGAAGAAGAACGGACGGCTTTCCTCCTTAACAAAGCAGATGGTAAAACACACAAAGAAGTTGCTGATTTTTTAGGAATTACAAAAAAAGTTGCAGAACACCGTATATACTCCGCACTGAAGCAATTAAAAAACGAACTTGAAGAATTAAATTAAAAATAATCTCGGGAGAAGTTTAGAGAAAGTTGTTTTAAGCATATAATACCATATAAAATGGAAAAAGAATATTTAATAAAAAAGTGGTTAAAAGACGAGTTATCTGAGGCAGAGGCTAAATCCTTCAACGCTATGGGTGATTCTCATTTATACAAAGAAATAGTTTTAGAGGCTAGGCGTTTTAAAGGTGACGAACAATTTGAAACCCTATCTTTTAGTAAGTTAGAAAAGCGTCTAAAACCTAAAGCAGAAGCCACTAATAATAACTGGTTAAAATTAGCTACAAGCATTGCAGCAGTATTTGTTATTGGTATTGCTATATATTCAGTTTTGAATTTTAACAGTGCAGAATCCTTTGGTACTGATTATGCTCAAAATGAAGTTATCACTTTGCCAGATCATTCCATTGTAAATCTCAATGAGCTCTCCCAAATAGAGTATAACGCTTCTAAATGGAATGAAAAACGAACTTTAGATCTAACAGGTGAAGCCTTTTTTGATGTTGCAAAAGGGAAAAGGTTTGACGTAAAAACAGACCAAGGCATAGTTAGTGTATTGGGTACTGAGTTTAATGTACTTTCTAGAGATAGTATATTCAAGGTTACATGTTACGAAGGTTTGGTAGCAGTGACTTACAATAATGAAACCTTAGAATTACCAGTAGGTACAGAATTTACTTTAATAAACGGAAATGCAAAAAAAACCAATATTGTCGTTAGCGAACCTTATTGGATAAAAAATATGAGTGTTTTTGAGAATACTTCACTAAAAAATGTTATGTTTGAGTTAGAAAAGCAGTACAAGGTTAAGGTGATCTACACTTCTGAAAATAATGTAAATTTTACAGGAGCTTTTGAGCATGGTAATCTTGATAATGCCCTAAGATCTATTACTCAACCTTTAAATTTGACTTATATGACCGAAGACAACAAGGTCATATTATGGAATGCTGAAGACTAAACGCTACATACTTCTGTTTATACTACAACTATTTTTTTTTGCCAATTATGGGCAGGATAGAAAAAAAGTACCTATAACAGAAGTACTGGATAAAATATCCACACTACACCGCATAACATTTAATTACGAGAGCAACCTTTTAAAAGACGTCAAAGTCATTCCTGTTTTGGATACCATAACTCTATCCCAAAAAATAGACAATCTCCAAAATCAGACTAATTTAGTTTTTAATCGCGCAAGCGAGTTTATCATTACCATCTATAAGCCTGTAACTTTATGTGGATATGTAGTAGACAAATACTCACAGCAGCCACTTTCTGGCGCCACTATAAACGGAAAATCTTTATACACAATAAGTGATGAAGACGGATATTTTGAAATTGAGTTAAAGTCCCTGAAAGAAGTAGTGAGCATAAGGTTTATGGGTTTTAAAACCCTTGAGCAAAATGTAGATCAATTCAACTTAAATCAGTGTGAAACCATCCATATGTTAGAGGATGTTGAGGAAATCAATTCAGTTTTGCTCCAAGCATATATCATTAAAGGGATAGAAAAAAAAGAAGATTGGACTATAGCCATAGATTATGATAAATTCAGCCTCTTGCCAGGTCTTATTGAATCTGATGTGTTAAAGACTGTACAGGCCTTACCAAGTATTTTAAGTGTTGACGAAACGGTTTCTAATATTAATATAAGAGGTGGTTCCAATGATCAAAACCTTATGCTGTGGGACGATATTAAAATGTACCAAACAGGCCATTTTTTTGGTCTAATCTCTAGTTTTAATCCCTATATGACACAAACCGCCAATGTAATTAACAATGGGACGGATACGTCTTATACAGATGGGGTTTCAGGCACAATACTAATGCAAACTGAAAATGAAATAAGTTCAAAGTTCAAAGGAATATTTGGATTGAACTTTTTAAACGCTGAATTATTTACTGACATCCCAATTAGCGAAAAGTCATCCCTACAGTTTGCCTCAAGGAAATCATTAGATGGACTTGTAAGATCACCAACATACAAAGTCTATTTTGATAGGGTAACTCAAGAAACCGAGGCTGAAAACAATGTTTCTAATGTAACCAATTCCGATCAAGAGTTTAATTTTTATGATGCGTCTTTGAGATGGCTGTACAAATTATCTAAAAAGGATAATATAAGACTAAACTTCATTCTTATAAATAATGATTTAAGTTTTAATGAAACAGCAAATAGAGACGGCTCAATTTCAACACGAAAAAGTAGTGTGTCTCAAAGTAGCCTTGCTTTTGGATTGAATTATAAAAGGAACTGGAGTACCAAACTGTTTTCCACTCTAAGCTTATATAATAGTGATTACAACTTGCAATCCAAGAATGCAGATGTTTTATCTGAGCAACTTTTTTTACAAGAAAACAAAGTTTCAGAAACAGGAATTAAATTAGAAAACATATTTAAAAAAGATAACTGGCAATATAAACTAGGATACAACTTTTCTGAGACAGAGGTCGTTAACCTTAACGATATAGATTTGCCAAGATTTTTACGGCGAGATGAAGAGGTTTTACGAGAACACGCAGCTTTTGCCCAAGTTAATCATGCCAATATTAAAAAGGATTTTTCAATAAGATTAGGGATAAGGGCTAATTATATATCCAAATTTAAGAAATTGATTATTGAACCAAGGTTAAGTGTTCGCAAAACTATAAGCAAAAACCTTGAAATAGAAGCTCTAGGTGAATTTAAACACCAAAATATCTCACAGATTGTGAATTTTCAAAATGATTTTTTGGGTATAGAGAAGCGACGTTGGCAATTGACGGATAATGACACCATCCCAATTATGGAAAGTAAACAAGTTTCGTTAGGAGTATTATATAAAAATAATGGTTGGTTATTGGATACAAAAGCATATTATAAAACTGTGGAAGGCATAACAACCCAAAGTCAAAGCTTTACCACAAAATATGAGTTTGCTAAAGAAAAAGGTAGTTATAACACTTATGGTTTAGAATTACTAATAAGAAAAAAAATTAATAGTATTAGTAGTTGGTTAAGCCTGTCTCTTATACACATCTCCGAGCCCACGAGACCGAGGCTGATCTC
>CAJXVG010000020.1 GCA_913061495.1 uncultured Winogradskyella sp. | reverse complement strand
GAGATCAGCCTCGGTCTCGTGGGCTCGGAGATGTGTATAAGAGACAGCTATTGGTTTGTGTTTAAGAAAAACCTTAAGTACCAAAACCTATTGGTAATCATTGCCAGTTATGTTTTTTACGGCTGGTGGGATTGGCGTTTTCTGTTTTTAATAATCTTTAGTACCCTTCTCGATTTTTATGTTGGGCAAAAAATCTATAAAAATCTAGATAAGCAAAAAAAAGCTAAATATTGGCTTTGGCTCAGTGTGGCTTGTAATCTTGGGTTGCTCGGCTTCTTTAAATATTATAATTTTTTCATAGACTCTTTTGTGGATTCTGTCGGTGCTTTTGGTTATGATATAAAAAGTACTTGGACGTTGCGCATTATACTTCCGGTTGGTATTTCATTTTATACGTTTCAAACCATGTCTTACTCGTTTGATATTTATTATAAAAAATTAAAGCCAACCCAAAACTTTGTTTCTTTTGCAGCTTTCGTAGCGTTCTTTCCTCAGCTTGTTGCCGGACCAATTGAGCGTGCTTCAAACCTGTTGAGCCAAATTAATAATACGCGTGTGTTTAAATATGCACAGGCTTCAAGCGGACTTAAATTGATACTTTGGGGTTTTTTCAAAAAACTTGTTATTGCAGACTCATTAGCACCAATGGTGGATGATATTTTTGCCAATTATGGCTCGTATCCTGCTTCAACTTTAATATTGGGAGTTTGCTTGTTTAGTTTTCAGGTTTATGGAGACTTTAGTGGTTATACAGATATAGCCATTGGTACTGCAAAATTATTTGGTATTGAGTTAATGTCTAACTTTAAATTTCCAAATTTTTCTAGAAACGTAGCAGAATACTGGCAGCGTTGGCACGTATCTCTTTCCACATGGTTTAGGCATTACCTCTACATACCTATGGGAGGCTCTAGAGTAAGCAAATTAAAGTCCGTTAGAAATATTGCAGTTATATTTTTGGTAAGTGGTTTATGGCATGGCGCTAATTGGACGTTTGTTTTTTGGGGAGCTATTCACGCATTACTTTACATTCCTATTTTTTTAATGGGAAGAAATCGTTTGTATGCTGATAATGTCATCGGCGAAAACACTTGGTTGCCATCATTAAAAGAAATTGGACAAGTTGTACTTACGTTTGCTTTGGTAACGTTTTCAAGAATTTTCTTTAGGTCTCCATCAATAAGTGATGCTTTTGATTACATTAATCAAATAGCCAACAACTTTACTTATGAGGCTTATGTACACCCAATGGGTTACAGAATGTTAGATTTCTATGTGCTGTTAGGAATTTTCACTGTTTATGAATATCTTATACGTAAGGACGAGCGCAGTCCCTTTAAGTTTAAATATGCAGGAGTTAGACTGTTATTGTATGCACTCGTAATCTTAAGCATACTATTGTTTTATGATGATGGAGTTAACCGATCATTCATTTATTTTCAATTTTAGATGCAATGGGAAAATTTATTTTAAAATTCGGAATTTATATCGTTCTAATCCTCATTATTGTTGAGGTATTGGTTAGGGTATTTCATCTTTATACTGAAGATCCTCCACGTTTTATTGATGAGCTTGGTGTAGAGAAACGTGTACCAGGACATAATGGTTATGCCGTAACAGGAAACCGGAATCAGAATTTTTCAAACTTTAATATAAATGAAGCAGGTTTTAATTCGCATCGCGAGTTTGAGCCAACAGCTAATAAATTTGAAATTGCGCTGATTGGCGATTCATTCATTGAAGGATTTCACCAAGATTATTATAATTCAACAGGAAAGAAAATTGAAGATAGAGTAGAAAATTCTGAAGTGTATGAATATGGTTATGCAGGCTATGACCTTGCTAACCAAATGCACCTAATAGATGCTTATAAAGAAGATTTTGAGTTAATTGATGAAATTATAATCTATCTCAATTATGAAAGTGATTTAGAGCGTGGCAAATACGAGCCAAATTACGGAAGAATAAAAATGTTGAACTCAACAGCTTTTAAGATTAGAGATAACATTAAAATTTTAGCTTATGGTTCTAAAATTGGCATATTAGAGCCCATAAAAAGAATGGTTAGTGGAAAAGCATTTGAGGATACTAAACCAAAAGGTTACCAAACCAATGAAGTTGAAACTGTAGATGATGATAAACAAAAACAAATAGACCTTCAACGTATTGCGAATTTTAAAAGTCTAATAAAACTTTACGGTTTTAATAAAAACAAAACAACGATTTTGCTCGATTCCAGAAAAACAAGCCAACGTTTTTTAGATTTTTGTAGAAAAAATGAGATTACATATATCGATTTTGCTGATAATTTTAAAAATTCAAAAAAATCTACAACTCTCATTTATGATTGGCATTGGAATAATAATGGACGGGAATTAGTTGCAAAGACTATTGCTGATTACATTAATAAAAAGAGAGAGCTAAATTAATATTACTCCATTAGAAGATATTAACTATAGAATATAACTTTCAATATTTAATGTTGTAAAGAGTTAAGAGAATTTTAAGCGGCTCTCTTCCTTTTTATAACTATGGCAGTAATTACAATTAATACCAATAGTGCTAAAATCCAGAAAACTAAATCAGAATCAGAGCTTAATTCAATTGGAGAGGTATCACCAATTAAAACCAAACCAGCCCAATATTGCGGATTAAGTGTTCTACCTTGTGCTGCAGAGAGATATTCTAATTTTGCTTTTTGTAAAGCTTTATCCTTGGGAAGGCCTTTTTTTAAATGCTTATAAAAACTTTCAATAATTAGGGCACTAGATTGTTCGTCAATTTTCCATAGACTTGTTAAAATACTTTCACTACCAGCATAGTTAAAGGCGTGAGCTAAAGATATCATGCCTTCACCAGACTGATAAGTGGGTTTGCCTGTTTCACATGCGGTTAATATTGCCAAATTAGAAGATAGGTTTTGGTTGTATATTTCGTAGGTGTAAAGTGAATTGTCTTCAGAAGCCATTGTGCCGTTAATGTTTTTTGCAAAAATTAGACGGGATAACTGAGGAGTTACGTTATTAGATTCAGCATGTGTTCCTATATGAATAATCTTATGCTCTTTAGCTTTATTTTGAAACACTTGTTTAGAGGCATTTTCATTTAAGTATGATTCACCATTAAAAAGATTGGCATATTGTTTGGCTAAATCTGTAGCAAAGGGTTGAGGTAAAAGTGTTAAATATGTTTTATCTAAAAAGGCAGAATCGTTTATCGCAATTTTGTAGTTGGTTTTCATTTCGTCGTTAAACTCTGGTGTAAAAGAGATAAAGTTCTTTTCAAAAAATTTTGGAGTTCTATTTTTGTTAATAAGAAGTAAGCTGTAATTGTAAGATATGCAGTAGGTGTTAAGTAGGCTTTTCTCAACTAGTTTTTTTAGTGAATTGACCTTATTAACTGCAAAGGTTTCAAAACTTAAATTAAATAGGTCTTTATCAGGTACAACAACTACGCTTTTCTTGGTAATTGAGTTTTCAAAAGGTTTCCATAATAGGTTATAAAGATTATGGTTTTGCTCAAAACTGTTTGATGTTAAGGTTTTGTTTTCTTGATTTTTAAGTGTATTTTGTAGTGCAACAGCATCTAATTTATGTACTTGAATTTTGTTGTTGTCAATAACAAAAGCATATAATTTGTCATTCACATAAACATAGCGAATTAAAGTTTTTTCATTTGAAAACAGATTGTCTTCAAAATTTATAGATTCAGATATTGAAGCATATCTCAACTGGTAATATTTTGGATAATCTTGTTTTAGGGTTTGTATGAAATTCTTCCAGTTTTTATTGGCAGTTATAAAAATATTTAGACCATTTTCAGAATTTAAAGCTGTTTTAATCTGAAGCTTTAATTGTTTTTCTTTCTCTAATATTGAATTGGGAATATCTTTTGTAACAAAATCTGATTGCAAGTTGAGTTGTTGCCTTATTTTATTGTAGAGTTTAGATTCATGGAGACTAAGAACTTCTTTCAAATATTTTGGGTCTTTAGTTTCTTCGTATAACATTAGAGCTAATTCTTTAGAAAGCTCAAAAATCTCGTCATTGTCCTCTAAAATTATGGAAACACTCTCGTCTTCGGTTATAAGCGTTTTTTGTTTTTCTAAAATCCCTATGGCTTCTTTTAATTTTGAATACTGATTTTTCAGAAATAAAGAGTCCCTATTTTTTTTAAGTTTAAGAGCTATTTTAGATTTTAGCAACAATGCCATTGGCTTTTTAAAACTAACATTAAAAGCGTTAATTTGATTAGATTTTGAAGAAAATGAAGTAGCCAGAAGATCTAAGGCAGAATCTATATGTATTGCTGCTTTTTTGTAGTTGCCTGCATTATAATGAATGTTAGCAATGTTAACTAATTGCGAATATTCTAAAAGTGTTTTTTTACCTTGATTTAGTTTAACGTATTCAAAAGCTTTGGTAGCCATTTCTAAAGCTTGTTGAGTGTAACCATTTTTTGAATAAAATTCAGAATATGTCAGCATAGCATTTAGATAAAAGTCATCATAACTGCCACCATAAATAGATTCATATAAAGCTTTACTTTTTTCATAGTAAACTTTAGCATTGTCTATGTCATCATTAACTTCAGCTATTATGCCTTTGTAATAATTTGTATCTGCAATTCCCAAATAATTTTTATTTGTTGCTTGTTCAAATAGATTTAGGCCTTTATCTATTAATTCTTCAGCTTTTTTGTAGTCTTTTAATTTAAGATAGATATTGCCCAATTGTAAGCTTGTATATGCAATTTCACCTAAATCTTCTGGCATGTACTTTTGCTTTTGGTCATAGCAATATTCTAGTAAATCTTTGGCTTTATTATAGTTGCCGAGTTTGCTGTAATCGTCTGCATAATTTTCAATGGTGATGGCTAGGAAAAGTCGAGCCTCTTCTCTAAAAAAATCATCGGTTCCAGCATTAACATCTATGTAGTTAGAATAATTTTTTATAGCTTTTTCGCTATAAGTAAAGGAACTATCAGTTTTACCCAGCAACGAATAAACCGAACTTATGTTTGCCTGAATTTTAGCCGCATGATAATATTTGTTCATTGGTGTTTGGGGCAGCTTGGTGGTAATTTTTTCACTTTCTTTAAAATAGTACAGTGCACTATCTATTTTATAGACGTCCCACATTCTGCTGCCCAGAGAATTATAAGCCTCAAGCAGTTTTGTTTTGTCTGATTTTGGATAAGAAAGATAATGCTCTAAAGATTTTCTACTGTGCCATATTGCTTTTTTTATATTGCCAAGTCTTCTATTGTCAATACTCAAATTATGATGAATAAGCCCGAATAAGTCTCCCGTAGCACTAGGCATATTTTTAGTGACCGCTAAAGCGAGTAAATTTTCATTTTCAGCCATTTTGTAATCGCTAATAAACACATAGAAACGCGATAATACTAAATGTTTTTGACGGGATACTTTTAAGGAATCGGTAGCTTTAGTAATACTATTCGCAAAGTCTTTGGTATTTTGTACAGCTGTGGTTTTACCTTCTAACTTTAATTTGATTCTTCCATAATAGTAAATGTATTTTGTAAGCTCAAAGTAAGATTCATTTTGTTTTAAAAACTCAATATCATTAAGTAAAACTGTATTTGCGGCTTCATAATTGCCTTTAGACACTAATGAATCTATTGCTTTTTTACCTGAAAGTGGTTTGTTCTGACCACGAGCTTTTATTATGAAACAAGCCACAAAAAACATGGGCAGTACAAGCCTAATAGTATTGCAGTAGTGTTTCATAAACTTTAGTTTAAAGCAAGTTAATCTTGTAACTTAGATAAAAGGGCTCTACTATTTTCGTTATCTGATTTTCTTAAACTCATCTTGGCGTTCTCTATTTGCCCTTCTTTTAGATAAGCTAATCCTAAATAATAATACGCATCTTGAGATAGTATAAACTCTGGGTTTTTTGAAGATTTTTCTAAGAATGGAATAGCACTATCTTGATTTTTATTGGCTAAATGGGCAACACCCATGAAGTAATTAAGCGTGTCGTTATTTGGTTTTTTGGTTTGTATTGTTTTCCACTTATTAAGCGCAATATCATAATTACCTTGCTTGTAATCTACCATTGCTTCGTAAAACGCATAGTTATCTGTATTGCTCATTGCAGTTGGCAAACCAGGATCTGGTGTAAAATATTTAGCATACAGTCTATCGTTAGAATTACCGTTTAAAAACCAAAAGCTACCTGCTGCAATTATAAATGCTGCAGCAATTGCTAGTGGTTTCCAATTTAAAGTGCGCACCTTGGTTTTGCTTATTTCATTATGAAAAACATTTAATTGCTCCTTTAAAGCTTGGGTTTCAATACCAGCTAAGGTTATTTTAACGTCTTCAACCTTAGCTGCAAAATGACTTTCATTACTAAGTCTATGCTCAAATTCTGCCAAATCCTCTTTTGATAGCTGATTGTTGAGGTAAGCCTCAATTCTTTCAAATTCTTCTTGTGATATATGTATATTGGTGTTCATTACTATTTATTGCTGTTCAGGGCTATTTCTCTTAATTTTTGCATACATCTGTATTTTTTATTTCGTGTTGATGCGGAATCTAATCCTAATTCTTTAGCAATGAGATTCATTGATTTTTTTTCAAAATAAAATTTACTTAGGAGGTTTTTGCATGCTTCTCCTAAAGTTTTAAAAGCATGCATTACATCTTGTAATCGTTGCTCTTTTAAAATGTCATCATTGATGGCATTGTTTTCTTCGGCAGCAGGTTCAAAATAGCTCAACTTAGAGGTTACTATAGTTTTTTTAAAACCTTTAGAACGTAATACGTCCATCCATTTGTTCTTGGCAACGGTGTATATATAGCCATTGATTGAAGATTTACTTTTTGGCACAAATTTGTTTTGCTTTATGTTTTGCCAAACGGCCAAAAAAGCGTCTTGGTAAATGTCTTTTGCCTGATCTTTATCTCCGCTATTCTTTAGAACCAAGACTTCAATTTTAGGATAGTTTTCTACATACAATTTTCGCAATGTTTTTGGATCATTGTTTTTAACAGCTTCAATTAAGCTATGCTTGTACGTTAGGGTTGAGTGATTCTCTAGCATTGTATCTCTAAATATAATAGAAACCAACAAGTTATCAAACCATGTACGATTATTTACATATTTTATTTGCTGAAAGTTGTATTTTTCTAAAAAGATAACAGATGCCATCAAATTAATTTTCAATTTGAAATTGAGACCATTCCGTTTGGTTAATTCTTTTATCTATTCTTGGATCGTAAAATGAATTATCTGTCGCAATATAAGCACCATCATTATTTACCCAATAATATTTGCTCCCAGCTTTAACATTATAACGCTCACCTGTTGCCATGCTGGATATTACGGATCGCTCTCCAATCATATTTATTGTTTTGGAGTGGCCAGCGTTGTTCATGTCGTTCCTTTTTAAATAACCAGCATGGCTGATGTCTAAAATGTCGCTATAAGTGTTTCCAATGGATCTAGCAGTATTTCCTCTAGATTCAATAGCTGCCATTCTTTGGTTGTGCGCTATTCTACTTTGTCTGGTTGCATTTTCCCAAAATTGGTTGTTGTTTCTTATACTTTTTAATAATTCCATGTTTTTGGCTTGTTGCCATTGCATGTTGAGTTGTGTGTTTGCAAGCCCAAAGATATAGGCCTCTTTAGCGTCTTTAAAATAAGCTTCTGGTGCTTCAAGTTCTGTGGACTGAAGCGTCCAATACACAAAGTTACCTTTATTAACAACGGATTGAACAAATACAATAAAAGACCTGTTGCCATTGCTATCTTTCCAGTCCGTACCTAAAATATTATATTGTCTTTTGCTTCCGGTATTGAGCATTCCAGATTCAAAACGCTTCCAGAATTGTTGTACTTCGGGTAGCTCATAATCCTTAATAAGCACATAGCCTTGTGATTCTGCAGATGGAATAATATAGTTTTTTAGAATTTGATTAATGGATTCTACAGGCGCAATCTGTAAATCTTGGCTTTTGGTTTGCTGTAATGTTTGTAAGGAAAATGAATCATTTGCATAGGCATAATTCTGAGTTTCAGTTTTTGCTATTTTTATATTGTTAGAAGCAGTTATGGGGAATTCTGCATTTTTATCTGAATTATAGTTCCAGTCTTTTGGTAATGGAACTTGGCAAATAACCATGCTATTTTTTTCGTCATAAACATTATGGGTTATTAAATTTTTGTCTTTTAATATTTTACGACCTTCTTTTGAAGCGACATTAGTTTGACTACTTCCTGAATTAGAAAATGTACAGGAAACCAGAAAAGTAAATAGTAATATACTTAGTAAACGAGTTTTAAAATTATTCATCTTAATTTGTTTTTTAAAGTTGAAAAATGGTTTTTATGGTACATTAGGATCGTTATCATCTGGATCTCTCAGAATATCAAATCCATCCATGTCATTATCTACAATGTCTCCACTATCATTCACGTACATTTGAAAATTTATAGGTAGAAACGTATTAGCCACTTGTGCCTCGTACTCAGCTTCTGGCGCAGTAGTTACCGAAATGGTAATAAATGTAGAGCCAGCAGTATAAGTTGTAATAACCCAAACTTGGGCAATTCTACCATTAAAGCGTAATAGCCTAGCGTTAAATTCCATGGGAATAGTCGATATAACTTGTTGTTTAAATTCAGAACATAACACTTCGGGTGTGCCGTTAAATCCATAAAAAGCAAAAAGGTTATTTATTTCATTTGCAATAACACTTTGTGAGGCAACTTGTTGAAAAACAGAACTGCTGGGAATCCAACGAAACAGCACCTGGTTGTCGTTTCTCAGTACATTGACACCTAAAGTTGCAGTTTGAGGTTCGGTAATTTCAAAAGCAGTAAAGCCCTGAGGTATAACAAAACCTAAAAGCGGTAATTGGCTGTGTATAAATTGCTGACCTGGATTTTGAATGACAGGAACTTGGGATAATCCCGTAGGTCTAGCATTTGCAAAGTCCCAATACAAACCAGTATAGCCTATTACATTATTACAGCTAGAAGACCTATTGGCTATGTTTTGGTTATTGTTTCCATCATCAGAACTACAAGACATAGCTAAAATAAGAACGAGCATTAATTTTAAAAAATTACTGAATTTCATAAATTAGATTTTTTGGTTTGTTTCTTACTTATCGTAGCATATTAAAATTGTCATCAATTTAATATTACCTTTGCAATAAATTTTTTAACAGATGCACAAAGCAGGTTTTGTAAATATTATTGGTAATCCTAACGTAGGTAAATCAACCTTAATGAATGCTTTTATTGGTGAGAAGCTATCAATTATCACCTCAAAAGCACAAACAACCAGGCACCGAATTCTTGGAATTGTTAATGGTGAAGATTTTCAGGTGATCTTAAGTGATACACCCGGAATTATAAAACCAGCTTATCAATTACAAGAATCCATGATGGATTTTGTAAAGTCAGCTTTTGAAGATGCAGATGTATTGGTGTATATGGTTGAAATAGGGGAGAAGGAATTAAAAGACGAAGCCTTTTTTAACAAGATTACCAACTCAAAAATTCCTGTATTACTATTGCTCAATAAGATTGATAAATCTAACCAAGAACAGTTGGAGGAGCAATCAGAATTGTGGCAAAAAAAAGTACCCAATGCTGAGTTTTTTCCCATTTCGGCAACAGAAGGTTTTAACGTTCAAAATGTATTTAATAGAATAATTGAGTTGCTTCCAGAATCTCCAGCGTTTTACCCAAAAGATCAATTAACAGACAAGCCAGAACGCTTTTTTGTAAATGAAGCCATCCGCGAAAAAATACTGATGCATTACAAAAAGGAAATTCCGTATGCTGTTGAGGTAGATACAGAAGAGTTTTTTGAAGAAGAAAATATCATTAGAATGCGTTCTGTCATTATGGTTGAGCGCGAAACACAAAAAGGAATTATCATTGGGCATAAAGGCTCAGCATTAAAACGTGTTGGAGTAGAAGCACGAAAGGATTTGGAAAAGTTCTTTGGAAAACAAGTACATTTAGAATTGTATGTTAAAGTGAATAAAAACTGGAGAAGTGACCAAAAACAATTAAGACGTTTTGGTTATAATCAGAAGTAAAAGAGATATCACAGAATTAGTTAGTTAAATACCATATTAATAGTACCTTTGCAGGCTTAAAATTTTTAAACCAAAATGGGAAATATAGTTGCGGTTGTAGGAAGACCAAATGTAGGAAAATCAACGTTTTTTAATCGATTGATTAAAAGGCGCGAAGCTATTGTTGATGCCGTAAGTGGTGTAACAAGAGACCGTCATTATGGTAAAACTGACTGGAATGGTAGGGAGTTTTCCATTATAGATACAGGAGGATATGTTGTAGGAAGTGAAGATGTTTTTGAAGCCGAAATAGATAAACAAGTAGAACTGGCCATTGATGAAGCTGATGCCATAATTTTTATGGTAGATGTAGAAACTGGTGTTACAGGTATGGATGAGGATGTTGCCAATTTGCTTCGTAAGGTTGATAAACCCGTTTTTCTTGCCGTAAATAAAGTGGACAATAATAAAAGAGCTGCTGATGCTGTTGAATTTTATTCACTTGGCCTTGGTGATTATTATACCATAGCAAGTATTAATGGAAGTGGTACTGGCGACTTATTAGATGCTGTTGTAGAAGCTTTACCAGAAAAAGAAGAAGTGGATGAGGAAGAATTGCCACGTTTTGCCGTTGTAGGAAGACCAAATGCAGGTAAATCATCTTTCATAAACGCTTTAATAGGAGAAGAACGTTACATCGTTACTGACATTGCTGGTACAACAAGAGATTCAATCGATACAAAATACAACCGTTTTGGGTTTGAATTCAATTTGGTAGATACTGCTGGTATTCGTCGTAAAGCAAAAGTTAAAGAGGATTTAGAGTTTTATTCCGTAATGCGAAGCGTTAGGGCAATTGAGCATTGTGATGTCTGTTTGTTGGTTTTGGATGCTAACAGAGGGTTTGATGGACAAGTACAAAATATTTTTTGGCTTGCAGAACGTAACAGAAAAGGAGTCGTTATTCTGGTTAACAAATGGGATTTGGTTGAAAAAGATAATAAAACAGCCAAAGACTTTGAAAAGCATATAAGGCAAGAAATTGCACCATTTACAGATGTTCCAATTGTTTTTATCTCAGTTTTAAACAAGCAACGTATTTTTAAAGCTATTGAAACAGCTGTTGAAGTTTATAAAAATAGAACAAAAAGAATAAAAACAAGTGTGCTTAACGATGTATTACTTCCAATAATAGAACACAATCCACCACCAGCATACAAAGGGAAGTATGTTAAAATAAAATATATTATGCAGTTGCCAACTCCGCAACCACAATTTGCATTCTTTTGTAATTTACCACAATACATAAAAGAACCTTATAGGAGGTTTTTAGAAAATAAATTAAGAGATCATTTCGATTTTAATGGTGTGCCAGTTAGTGTTTATATGCGTAAGAAATAGTATTTTTACGCAGCTATGGTTAAAATAAAAATTTTCTTTGTTGCTTTAATTTCATCTTTATTTCATTTAAAAAGTAATTGTCAGGCACAGAACCTTCCTCCAGAAATTAGTGTAATAGGAGAACAGGTATATTGTGTAGAAGCTTCTACACCTATTGTTACATCTGCTTCAATATCAGATCCAGATCCCGCGGACACAACACTAGAAGAAGTTTTTGTACAGATAGCAGAGGGTTATGAAGCTGGGCAGGATATTTTAACTTTAGAAGGTATAAATCCTAACATCACTTCAATATGGAATGCATCAGAAGGACAATTAACCTTAATAGGACCTGCAACATTTGCTGAATTTGAATACGCTATAGAAAATGTTTTTTTTACAACTTCACAAACCGTTTTTACTCAAAACAGACAGTTATCAATTAATTTAGGAAATGCAAATTATTTACCTAGTACAGGGCATTATTATTTTTATGTTGCAGATGCAGGGATTTCATGGACTCAGGCAAGAGATGCCGCAGCAGCACAAACCTATTTTGGTCTGCAAGGATATTTAGCCACAATAACAACTGAAGAAGAGTCGCAATTAGCAGGTGAGCAAACCTCTGGGACAGGTTGGATAGGAGGTTCAGATCAAGCTGAAGAAGGTACATGGATTTGGGAAACCGGTCCGGAAGCTGGGCAGGTTTTTTGGCAAGGCACGGTAAATGGCAATGCGCCTAATAGTGCCTTTTCGTTTTGGAATACTAATGAGCCCAATAATCAAGGGAATGAAGATTATGCACACATTACTTCACCTAGTATTGGAATTTTAGGGTCTTGGAATGATTTACAGGTTACGGGAGATACCAACCCAAGTAGTTCTTATCATCCTCAAGGTTATATTATTGAGTTTGGAGGAATGCCTAATGAACCTCAAATTAACCTATCTACAAGTTCAACGATAATAATGCCTAGAGTATTCAGTAATGATGTATCAGTATGTGGTGGAGGCAATGTGAGCATTACTGTTAGTGCTAATACAAGTGATGTGCTTTGGTATGAAACTTCTACGGCTACAACACCAATTAATACTGGTTTAACCTATCAAACCAGTATCATGGATACTACAACATATTGGTTGTTGCCTTATGTAGAAAATTGTACAAATACCTCAAATAGATTTCCGGTAACGGTAACTGTAAACGAAACTCCACAATTAGAAGATATAACTATTGTTCAATGTGATGATGAGGTTATTGATGGTATATCTAATTTTAATCTCAGTGCATATACTGATGCTATTGTTTCTGGTAATTTAAACAACATAAGTTTACAATTTTTTGAAAACCCTGACTTTACAAGTCCTATTGAGGGCAACACTTATACAAATCAAAATAATAATCAAACCATTTATGTTTTAGCCATACATACTTCTACAAATTGTAGTGCCTCAGCAGAAGTTTTACTGTCGGTTCATTCCAACTCTAATCAGTCAGCAGAATTAACAGTTTGCGATAATATTCAACAAACAGGACTTGTTACTTTTAATTTGTCTCAAGCAAGCAATCAAATTTTAAGTGGAGAGCCTACTGATATCAATGTACTTAATTATTTTGAAACCTATAACGATGCGCTATGGTTACAGAACCAATTAAGTAGTAATTACACCAATTTGCAACCGTATAACCAAACTATATATGCTAGGTTAGAGCAAAATGGTAGCTGCTACAGTATAGCTCAAATAGATTTAATAGTTGAAGAACTTCCTAATCTTAAAGAAGATGAAGAAGTCTATTATTGTTTAAACACATATCCAGAAACAATCACCTTAGATGGAGGAATTATTGGAGATGTACCAAATAATTATTATTACAATTGGTCAACAGGAGAAACAACAATAGCCATAGAAGTCAATGAACCTGGAACTTACACTGTAGAAGTAAACAGACCTAATGGCTGTACAAATCAAAGGAGTATTACGGTATTGCCATCTAATACAGCTACTGTTGAAAGTATTGATGTGGTGGATATAGCAGACAATAATACTGTCACTGTGCTTGTGTCAGGTGAAGGTGAATATGTATATACGTTAGATGATGAAAACGGTATTTACCAAGAATCCAATAGTTTCACAAATGTCTTAGCAGGCATTCACACGGTTTATATAAAAGATATTAAAAATAATTGTGGTACAATTATAGAGGACGTTGCGGTAGTAGGTTTTCCAAAATTTTTCACTCCTAATGATGATACTGTAAACGATACATGGCAAATTTCAGGATTTTATTCAGATTTCCCTTTTACAGCTAATGTGAAAATTTTTGATAGGCATGGTAAGTTAATCACAGTACTAAACCAAAATCAAACAAGTTGGGATGGTACATACAATGGAAAACCTCTTAATACTGATGATTATTGGTTTGTGGCCCATCTACTTGATGGTAGGTCATTTAAGGGACACTTCACACTAAAACGATAATTTATAATTCTTTTAAGAAATTTCATACGAAAATATTCTTTCTTGCGTTCTCAATCTAATCTATCAATTTTTTATTTCAAATTTAGAGCTATTTATATAGTTGTAGGTTTGGACTTTAATCATCAATCAAACCATCATGAAAAAACTATGTTTAGTTTTTGCACTTTTTTCTGCGCTTTCCTCATTTTCCCAAAGTAAATCATTCGAAATTTTTGGAACACTCAAAACAGTAGATTCGGATACTCCATTAGAATCTGCAACCATTTATTTAGAACGTCTTAAAGACAGCACAGTGGTTACTTACACTATTTCTGATAAAGAAGGGAAGTTTAAACTTGAAAACACAACCTATGATGACAGTTTAAAACTCTATGTGTCTTTTATTGGCTATAAAACATACACTCAAAATATTCCAATTAATAAAGAACAAATTACCTTAGCTCCCATAATAATGCAGATTGATGACAACTCATTGAGTGAAGTAGTTGTAAAATCGAGAGCACCAATTACTATAAAGAAAGATACATTAGAGTTTAATGTAAAATCTTTTAAGACTAAAAAGGATGCAAACGTTGAAGACTTATTAAAACAATTACCAGGAGTAGAGGTTGATGAGGAAGGTAATATTACGGTAAATGGTAAACCGGTAAACAAAATTTTGGTAAACGGAAAACCTTTTTTCGGTGATGACCCAACCATAACGACTAAGAATTTAACGAAGGATATTATTGAAAAAATTCAGGTAGTAGATACCAAAACAAAATCTGAAGCTTTTACGGGAGAAGAAGGTGATAAAGAAAACAAAACAATAAACCTTACTATAAAAGAAGAAAACAACAAAGGAGTTTTTGGACGTGTTGCCGCAGGTGCTGGTACAGATAAACGTTACGAGTTTGCAGGTATGGTAAACTTCTTTGATAACGATAGACGAATAAGTGTGCTTGCTGGTGGAAATAACACCAATTCACCAGGATTCAGTTTTGGTGAAATTTCCAAAATGTTTGGTAATGGAGGTGGCATTTACTTTAATAGCAATGGGTCATTTTCTATTGGTGGTCGTTCGTTTGGAGGAGGTCAAGGTATTACAACATCACAAAATGCAGGCGTTAACTATGCGGATCAAATAGGTGAAAAAACAGAAGTTGCCGCAGATTATTTCTTTGCCTCAAGTAGTTCGGAAAATGAAACATCATCTCAACGAGAAACTATTTTGGCAGATTCTCGGTTTTTTACTAATTCTAACTCTACTTCAGATAATGATACGGATAGCCATTCTTTTAATTTAGAATTTGAAGTGGAAACCGATTCTACATTTCAAGTCAATATAGAGCCATCTTTTAGTTATTCAAAATCACAAACAATTTATAACAGTAATGAGGAAACTCTGGATGAAGATTTTACATTGACCAATCAATCTGAGGTCAATTCAAATGTAGAAAGTTACTCTAGGGAATTTTCAAATGAAATATCTGTAACCAAACGTTTTGGTAGCAAAGGTGCTTTTGTTAGGGTGAGATTAGATACAGAAATAAACCAACAAGAAAGTGACGATTTCTTAAATTCAATAGCTGAAGTTTTTGGCGATAACCCTGAAACTATTGTGAGGGATCAGTTTACAGATGGCGAAAATAACAGTTATGGAATATCAACCAAATTAACCTATCGATTGCCAATAATATCAAAAAAATTCTTTCTTGATTTTGAGTATGAATACGCACGGGATAAAGATAACAATAGAGCCAGTACTTTTGATTTTAATACCGATACACAAGATTTTACCGACTTTAATACCGATCTAAGTACTGATTTTGAATATACAGATTCTAGAAGTATACCAACATTTGGTATGACCTATCGTGGTGAAAAATGGTCCTCAAGTTTTGATTTGGGTTATAACATCCGTACGCTAAAAAATAATGATTTATTAAGGCCTCAATTTAATGTGGAAAGAGAGTTTAAAAACCTCGAAGCATATTCTAGGTTCAATTATAGGTTTAGTCCAAAATCAAGTCTATATGCTAGCTATTACTTACGAAATAATCCACCAGCCTTACGTCAGCTACAGGCATTTACAGACGTGTCTAATCCGTTGAGCGTGGTTATTGGTAATCCTAATTTAGGAACTTCAAACAGACACAGTTTTTATGCAGGTTACAATGCTTTCGATTGGCAAAAGCGTACTGGTTTTTATGCTAACGTAAATGCAACTATAGTAAACGACCAGGTGATAGCTAAAACAGTGGTTGATCCAGAAACATTGCGGAGAACAACAACTTATGAAAACGTAAATGGTAATTATAACTATGGTCTTTCTGGCAGTTACTCAAAAGACGTAAAATTAGACACGTTAAGAAGGATTAAGTTTAGTCTAAGAGCGCGTTATAATTTTTCTGAAAATGTCAATTTTAACAATGACGTAAAATATGCCAATAGAGTAAGAACTGTTTCTCCACGTTTTGGAGTAGATTTTATTTGGGATAAGGTGATGGAATTTAAACCATATTATGAGCTTAATTTTACTAATAGTGCGTTTGATATTGCAGCTTTTGATGATAGGCAATTTACACGTCACAATGCAGGATTGAGAACAGCAACATTTTTACCCAAAAAGTTGGAGTGGAGAAACGATATTGCGTTTAACTATAATCCCAATGTTGCTGCAGGATTTCAGAAATCCGCTTGGTTTTGGAATTCAACCTTGGCTTATTCAATTTTAAAAGATAAGGGTGTAATTACTTTAAAAGTTTATGATTTGTTGAATCAAAATACCAATGCAAGAAGAATTGCCACCCAAGATTATATTCAAGATTCCCAAAGTACAGTACTAAGGCAATACTTTATGCTGAGCTTTAGCTATAAATTTAATAGTTTGGGAAGTAAAGGAGAAACGGGAGATGGTGATGTTATTTTCTTTGATTGATTTTATTTACGGTAAAGTGAATTTTTTTCGAATAGCTAACAGATACAATTTTCTGTTTTTACCATCCTCCAGAAGCACCACCACCTCCAAAGCTACCTCCACCGAAGCCTCCACCAAATCCTCCACCACCAAAGCTTCCTCCGCCAAAACCACCAGAAGATGATCCTCCTCTATAGCTTCCTCGGCCCATATTGCTTAAAATAATGGCTTCTAATAAACCTCTACTGTCTGATCGGTTCCCACGATTTCCACCGTTGCCACCACCTCGACTTTTAGAAATAGCAACAATGAATATTATAAAAATGATAAACAGAAAAACAAAAACGGCAAACGGAAATTCATTAGAATTACTCTGACGTGTGCCTTTGTATTCACCTGTCATTACTTCAAAAATAGCATCGGCACCTCTATTAAGTCCACCGTAGTGATCACCATTTTTAAAATAAGGAATAATGTCGCGCTCAATGATACGTCTACTCATGGCATCAGTTAATAAATGCTCAACACCTTTACCAGTATTTATCCCTATTTTTCTATCATTTTCAGCCAAAAGAATAAATACTCCATTATCTTCTTTCTCTTGTCCAATTCCCCATTTTTCAGCCCATTGCGTACCTAAATAGTTAATATATTCCCCTTCAGTGGAATTAATTATAGCAACAACAATTTGAGTCGAAGTTGTATCTGAGTATCTAACGAGTTTATCTTCTAAACTTTGTTTTTCCGAAGATGATAACAAGTTTGTGTAATCGTATACACTAGTTTGGAAACTTGGCTTTTCGGGAATTTTGTATTGTGCTTCACTTAAGAAAAAACTTCCTAATAGTATAACAAAAACAAGGTGACGGAAAAAAAGTTTAGAATGTTGCATTAGCCTTTAGAGATAGTATTTTCCAATTCGTTTTTGTCATCATGATCCCATGGGAAGTATTTAGATAAGACTTTTCCAGCTTCGGTTATGCCATTAATTAGGCCTTGTTTGAAATTTCCCGATTTAAATTGTGTGGCAATTTTATCTCGCGTGGTATTCCAAAAATCAGCACCAACTTTATTGTTAATGCCTTGGTCTCCAAAAATCACAAATGACTTATTGTTAACAGCCACGTATATAAGTACACCGTTTTGGGCTTTGGTATTGTCCATTTTTAAAATATGGAATACCTCTAAAGCACGTTCGTAAACATCAGTATCACATTTTTTTTCAATGTGTACTCGGATTTCACCAGAGGTGTCACACTCTGCTTTACGGATGGCTTCTACAATTTCTGCTTCATCTGCTTGGGTAAGAAAATCCTCGATGTTAGACATAGTGTAATTTTAATTAAAGTCGAATTCTACATCAGGAGCATTTTCGCTACCGGCATCAGCTTCATAATAACCCATCTCATCAAAGCCCAGAAAACCAGTTACTAATTTATTAGGCATTTTTCTAACATGATTATTGTAAGGTTCTACAGCTTCATTAAATCTATCTCTAGCAATGTTTATTCTGTTTTCGGTGCCTTCTAATTGGCTTTGTAATTCTAGAAAATTTTGATTTGCCTTTAGTTCTGGGTAGCGTTCTACTGTAACTAATAAGCGAGAAAGCGCACTACTTAAACCGCTTTGTGCTTGTTGAAATTGAGCCATATTTTCTGGGGTGAGATTATTAGCATCAATGGTTGTTGACGTGGCTTTTGCTCTTGCCTCAATAACTTCGGTAAGTGTTGTACGCTCAAAATCAGCAGCACCTTTAACCGTTTTTACTAGGTTGCCTATAAGGTCATTTCTTCTTTGGTAACTGCTTTCTACATTTGCCCAAGATTTAGTTGCAGATTCTTCTAATTTAACGGCTGTATTATTAACATTCATGCCCCAAATTCCTAAAAGAACAATAACTACTATTGCAATAATCCATTTTTTCATAATGATTGGTTTTTTAAAGTTGGTTTTTTATTTTGATTAGTTGTGCTTTAATACCTTCAAGCTTGGCAACAATTTCAAATTTTTCGAGTGCTTGTTTTCGTTCTTCTTTTAAATGTGTTTTAGCTCCTTCTAACGTAAAACCACGTTCTTTAACTAAGTGATAGATAAATTTTAAGTTCTTAATATCTTCAGGAGTGAATTTTCTATTTCCCTTCGCATTTTTCTTTGGTTTAAGGACGTCAAATTCTTTTTCCCAAAAGCGTATTAAAGATGCGTTTACATTAAAAGCTTTTGCAACTTCTCCAATACCATAATAACGTTTTTCCGGAAGATCTATATGCATCTTAATCTAAGGATTGATTTTCTAGTGATGCTTTTTTAAGCAGTTCATCATATTCTTTTGCGGATAAGTTGCCGTAATAGAAATTAATTGGATTAATACGCTCACCATCTTTCCAAACCTCATAATGTAAATGTGGTGCTTCAGATCGGCCTGTACTGCCTACAAAGCCAATTAAATCTCCACGCTTTACACGTTGATTTACTCTAACATTGTATTTGTATAAGTGAGCATATAATGAGAGGTAGCCATAGCCATGATCAATTCTAATGTGGTTTCCATATCCTGTAGAACCATTATCGGCTCTTTTTATAACTCCATCTCCAGAAGCATAAACTGGTGTACCTCTTGGTGCGGTAAAATCCATTCCAAAATGAAACTTTCTTACTTTGGTAAAAGGATCTGTTCTGTAACCATAGCCAGATGCCATACGAGTTAAATTAACATTGTTAACAGGTTGAATAGCTGGTATGGATTCTAAGAATTTTTCTTTGTCTTCTGCTAATTTAGCAATTTCATCAAGAGATTTAGACTGTACTACAATGGCTTTTTCCAAGATATCTAAACGATTATTACTTTCTGCAATTAATTGCGAATTGTCATAACCTTCAAATTTCTTGTAACGGTTAATGCCTCCAAATCCAGCACGTCTTTGCTCAATTGGGATAGGATTAGCTTCAAAATAAAGTCTATAAATTGCATTATCACGTTCTTCAACATTTTCTAGTGCTGCAATGGCATCATCCATACGCTTGTTTAATAATTCGTATTGCAATTCCATATTTTGCAATTCTCTAGTCAACTCACGCTCTTTTGGGGACTCAATATATGTATTGGCAATTAAAACAAATAAAAAACCAAAAAGTGCAGCTGCAAGTATAAACATTGTGGCATACTTAAAGGTTGTACGTTTCTTTCGCTCTATCTTACGATAAGAAAGCGTTTCAGAATCATAATAATATTTTACTTTAGCCATTGAATTTATACTATTTTTGCAGCAAATAGGCGGTAAAAATGCCTTTGTAGAATTGCATAACTTTCAAACCTACAAAAATATTTCCATTACAAATTTAAAAAACTAATGGAATATATTAGATAAAGGTGCTCTCTGTCATTGAAAGGTAACACAAAATTTCAGAGATTATTTAGAATTTTTAGCAATTGTGGTAATTAAATAGAAACTAGGAAGCATAAATATGAAGTCTCAAGATATCCGAACTCAATTTTTAAATTTTTTTAAAGAGAAGCAACACCTTGTTGTGCCATCGGCACCAATGGTATTAAAGGACGATCCTACTTTAATGTTTGTTAATTCAGGGATGGCCCCTTTTAAGGAATATTTTTTAGGAAACGCAGAACCTAAGAAAAATAGAATTGCAGATTCTCAAAAGTGTCTAAGGGTTTCTGGTAAGCACAACGATTTAGAAGAGGTGGGTTACGATACCTACCACCATACACTTTTTGAGATGCTCGGAAATTGGAGTTTCGGAGACTACTTTAAAAAAGAAGCTATTGCTTGGGCATGGGAATTATTAACGGAGGTTTACGGTATTGATAAAGATATTCTTTACGTTACTGTATTTGAAGGTAGTGATGATGCGGATAATTTAGAACTTGATACCGAAGCTTATGACATTTGGAAACAATATATCGCTGAGGACCGCATCCTAAAAGGTGACAAAAAGGATAATTTCTGGGAAATGGGAGATCAAGGACCTTGTGGACCTTGTAGTGAAATCCATGTAGATATACGTTCTGCTGAAGAGAAAGCAAAAATAGATGGTAAAACTTTGGTGAACATGGACCATCCACAAGTTGTGGAAATCTGGAATCTCGTGTTTATGCAATACAACCGAAAAGCAAATGGCTCATTAGAGAATTTGCCAAATAAGCACATTGATACAGGGATGGGCTTTGAACGTTTGTGCATGGTTTTACAAAACAAACAATCTAACTACGATACAGACGTTTTTACCCCAATTATTCGCGAAATTGAGACTATCACCAACACACATTATGGTAAAGACGAAAAGGTAGATGTTGCCATTCGTGTAATTTCAGACCATGTAAGAGCTGTAGCGTTTTCAATAGCAGATGGGCAATTGCCAAGTAATACTGGTGCTGGTTATGTAATAAGGAGAATTTTAAGACGTGCGGTGCGTTATGGGTTTACATTTTTAAATAAAAAAGAACCTTTTATTTATCGTTTGGTTAATGTGTTGAGCAAAAAAATGGGAGATGCTTTTCCAGAATTAAAAGCTCAAAAACAACTCATAGAAAATGTAATTAAAGAAGAAGAAACCTCTTTTTTACGCACATTAGATCAAGGATTGATATTGTTGAATAGAATTATTGATGAAACCAAAGATGATACTGTTACAGGAGAAAAGGCTTTTGAATTGTATGATACTTACGGTTTTCCGGTGGACTTAACAGCGTTGATTCTTTCTGAAAAGAATTTGAAACTGGATGAAAAAGGATTCAATGAAGAATTGCAAAAACAAAAAAATCGTTCTAGAGCTGCTAGTGAGATGTCAACCGATGATTGGGTAATCTTAAATGATGACGCAGAAGAAGAATTTATTGGTTACGATACTTTAGAAGCTAACGTGAAAATTACTCGATACAGAAAAGTGACTTCTAAGAAAGAAGGAGAAATGTACCAGTTGGTTTTTAATTTAACTCCTTTTTATGCTGAAGGTGGTGGGCAAGTTGGAGATAAGGGCTATTTAGAGGACGTTCATGGTGAGGTGATTTACATTACAGATACTAAAAAAGAAAACAATGTAATTATTCATTTTTCAAAAACATTGCCAGAGCACATCAACGAAACCTTTAAGGCTGTTGTAGATGCTAAGCAACGTTTTAGAACGGAGTGTAATCATACAGCAACACATTTGTTACACCAGGCTTTACGAGAGGTTTTAGGTAAGCATGTAGAACAAAAAGGATCTGCGGTACACTCAAAATATTTACGATTTGATTTTACCCACTTTTCAAAAGTTACTTCAGAAGAATTAAGAGATGTTGAGAATTTTGTAAATGCACGTATCGATGGTAAGTTGCCACTACAAGAAAACCGTAGTGTTCCTATGGATAAAGCTTTAGAAGAAGGTGCTATGGCACTTTTTGGAGAAAAGTATGGTGACGCTGTGCGTACAGTTAGGTTTGGCCAGTCTATAGAATTATGTGGTGGAACGCACGTAAAAAATACAGGTGATATTTGGCATTTTAAAATTACATCCGAGAGTGCTGTGGCATCTGGTATTCGTCGTATAGAAGCTATAACTTATGATGCTGTTAAAGATTTTTATGCAGAAAACAACAATGCATATTTTGAGATGAAAGCGTTACTCAACAATGCTAAACAACCTGTTAAAGCTCTTAAAAATTTACAAGAAGAAAACACAGATTTAAAAAAGCAAATTGAAGGACTTTTAAAAGATAAGGCCAAAAATATTAAAGGTGAACTTAAAAGCGAATTGACTGAAATTAATGGTGTACAGTTTTTAGCTAAAAAACTAGATTTGGATGCAGGTGGAATTAAAGACGTTTGTTTTGAATTGGGTAGTCAATTTGATAATTTATTTTTATTGTTTGGAGCAGAGAATAATGGGAAGGCAATTCTCTCTTGTTATATATCCAAAGATTTGGTTGCAAGTAAAGATTTGAATGCTGGTAAAATTGTGAGAGAATTGGGGAAACACATCCAAGGAGGAGGAGGAGGACAACCATTTTTTGCTACGGCTGGTGGTAAGAATCCTCAGGGCATAGAAAAAGCCTTAGAAGCCTCAAAAGAATATCTTCAATAAATGTTTTGTATTTCCAATTGATTTAAATTTTTATGAAGCTTCAAACAAAAATAACATTCAGTAAACAGCAACATAAAACTATAAGTTATGACTCTAAGGTGGTATTATTGGGTTCTTGTTTTTCAGAAAATATTGGCGAAAAATTTCTATACTCTAAAATTCAATCTGAAATAAATCCATTTGGTATTTTATTTCAGCCTTTAGCAATCGAAAACTTGATTTCTAGAGCAATTAATAAAGATTATTATTCTAAAGCAGACTTGCATTTTAACAACGAAAAATGGTGTTGTTTGGATGCACACTCAAAACTGAATGATATAGAACCTGATGTAGTTATAGACAGCTTAAATTCAGCTTTAGATTCAACGTTAACAAATTTAAAAAGTGCTACACATATAATAATTACACTAGGCACAGCATGGGTTTACCGACATACGTCAACGGATAGTGTTGTAGCAAATTGTCATAAGATTCCACAGAAACGATTTTTGAAAGAATTACTTTCAGTAGATGACATCTCAGAGTCTTTGCAAGCTACCATCAGCTTGGTTAGAATCATTAATCCAAAAGTGAATTTTATTTTTACTGTATCACCAGTAAGACATCTAAAAGATGGATTTGTTGAGAATACACAAAGCAAATCTCATTTATTGGCAGCGGTTCATCAAGTAGTTGAGCCTAGAGCACAAATATCTTATTTTCCTTCTTATGAAATTGTGATGGATGAACTAAGGGATTATCGTTTTTATAATGAAGATATGATTCACCCAAATCATCTAGCCATAAACTACATTTGGGAGAAATTTAAAACCGTTTGGTTTTCTGAAGTGACAATTAAAACTCTGGAAGAAGTGATTTCAATTCAAAAAAGACTTCTGCATAAGCCCTTTAATATCAAATCAAATGCTCATCAGAAATTTTTGGCAAACCTTCAGTCAGATATTAATGATTTAAGCAACAAACTTCCTCATATTTCTTTTTAGCCTCAATTTAAATACGATAAAATATACGCAATTCGTCGTATGGTTTAGTGTACTTCTATTTTACAAATTTGTCTCATCATTAACCAATAAATTCTTCAACGATGAGAAAATTAAATCAATTCATGTTACTTGTAATGACAATTTCATTGGTAAGCCTAACAGCATGCTCTAATGATGATGACGGAGGAGGTGGAGGTAATGCACCTTCAGGCACATTAACAGCCAAAGTAGATGGAACAAACTATCAATCTATGGAAATTTCTTCCTCGGCAACAGTTGCCAGTTCTGGGAATACAACTAATTTAATAATTATTGCCACAAATAGTGATGGCAATGCTTTTGCTTTTACAGTCTTTGGTTACGTTGGCGTGGGCACTTACGATTTTGATGGATCTGTAGTTACAGCCGTAAATGTAGCTTCTTATACAGAAACGGATGTTGACATAAACAATCCGCAAAACTCTACAACTGAAGTTTGGCAAGCACCTTATGAAAATTCTATGGTAGGTTCTGTGAGTATTTCTGAAGAGACAGATACAAATATTAAAGGTACATTTGAGTTTACCTGTAAAAACGTAAATGGAGATCAGTCGGTCAAAACAATTACAGATGGCTCTTTTGATTTAGGTAAACAAACAACCTAATTTAATAAATAATTTTTTACTAGATTAGTATTGGTTAAGCGTAATTATCAGGTAATTACGCTTAATCTTTAAAAGTTTCCATTAATCGAAATAAACTCAATCAACTAACAAATAGTTATATATTGTAATGCTATTAATCAATTTTTTTAAAGAAGCATCAGAGAATTTTTCTGTTTCAAAAAACAGAAATTGTTTGGTGCTTTTTTTATTTCCGTATTCTAAGAAAGTTTTTCTTAGTGCATTTTGCACTCTCTTTTCGTGTTTTTGCTTTTCTCAAAATTTAGATAGCCTTTTAACTGTAGCAAAGCAAACTAATAACGATTCCATTAAACTTAGGATGTATAATGAAATTGCATTCAGCTTTATTTTTAATGACACAAAAAAAGCTGTTTCAATAATAGAAGAAGGGAAAAAATTGGCAGAAGAAGCTCAATTTAATTTCGGACTCACAGAATTGACAAATACCCATGGTATCTATATGGATGTAACAGGTATGTCAGATTCTGCAAAATATTACTTTGAAAAAGCCTTAAAAATGAGTCGTGATTTTGGCTTTAAGAACATAGAATCTATGTGCATCAATAATCTGGGCATGTTTAATTGGAATAGAGGAAACTACCAACTGGCACTAGATTATTTTTTTCAATCTCTAAAAATGGATGAGGAGCATGGTAATGAAAAGTCCACAGCATCAGCATTAAACAATATTGGCCTTATTTATCAAGAAATGAATCTTAGTGAAAAGGCTTTGGAATATCATAGAAAAGCACTCAGCTTACGAAAAAAATACAATCTTGTAAACGACCAGATATCCTCATTGAATAACATTGGCATTAACCTTAAGGATTTAAGAAGAATTGATGAGGCTATTGCCATATACAAAAAAGGGGTTGACTTGGCAAATCACAAGAAAAACTACATAGAATATTATAGGCTTTTAGATAATTTAGCTAATGCCTATAAGGAAAAAGGGCAAGTAGAATTAGCCTTGACTACTTACATCAAAGCTTTGGATAAACCGCAGAATTATGATGCAGATGAAAAAAGCATGTTATCTACATATAATAATATAGCGTCACTTTATAACGAAAGTAATAAACCAAATATAGCATTGCGTTATGTTGATCTGGGCTTTAACCTAGTTAAAAAGTACCCAGATATAGAGCTTATTGCAACCGACTTGTATCTTACTGGATCAGAAAGTTACTATATGCTAAATAATTTTGATAAAGCCAGAGTTTACAAAAGCAATTTTATAAAACTAAGAGATTCAATATTTTCAGAAACTAATGCCACAGCAGTAGCAGATCTAGAAATTAAATACGAAACAGAAAAAAAAGAACGGGAAATACTAGAACAACGTGCCGAAATAGCTGAAAATAAGTTAACCATCCAAAAACAAAACTACCAATTGTACGGTCTCCTTGCCTTAGCACTAGTTTTAGGCTTATTGGGATACTTAATTTTTAATCAACAGAGACTTAAAAACAAACAACTTGCCAAGGAGGCAGAATTAAAGGACGCATTATTAAAAATAGAAACCCAAAACAAACTCCAAGAACAGCGGCTTAGGATTTCCCGTGATTTGCATGATAATATTGGAGCGCAACTTGCATTTATAATTTCATCTATAGACAATTTGAAATATGCGTTTAAAATTGAAGATTATAAGCTTCAAGATAAACTAAGTGATATAAGCAATTTTGCTTCAGATACAATTTATGAATTGAGGGACACAATTTGGGCGATGAACAAAAGTGTAATTAGTTTTGAAGATTTACAAACACGAATTTCAAACTATATTGACAAAGCTCATCTGTACGATGCCAATATTAAATTTAGCTATACAGTGGATGACTCTGTAAATGAGGACCGTACTTTTACTTCCGTTCATGGAATGAATATTTATAGAATAATACAAGAAGCTATGCACAATAGTTTAAAATATTCTAAAGCCTCTAAAATTAGCATTGAGGTCACTAAAAAGGTTTCAAACTTAATTTTTAAAATAAAAGATAATGGAATTGGTTTTGATATTAACCACGTAGAAAGAGGGAATGGACTTAACAATATGGAAAAACGTGCCTTGGATATCGGTGCAGCTATTGAGATTGATTCAAAGCCAAATAAAGGAACATCAATAAAGCTTATTGTTTAATGCGAAAAAGCATTGTATTTAGATTAATAAGAATCAAATCATGACAACCAAAATTGCTATTGTAGATGATAACAGCTTTTTAACAAAAGCCTTAAAGGAAAAACTTTCTTTCTTTAAAGACCTTCAGGTTAAGTTTACTGCTATGAATGGATATGAGCTTTTAAAGCAGCTAGAAAGCAATCATAACCTAGATCTTATTTTAATGGATATTGAAATGCCAAAAATGAATGGAATTGAGGCAACTGAAAAAGTAAAGCAAAAATATCCGCACATAAAAATTATTATGCTTACCGTTTTTGATAATGACGAAAACATTTTTAACGCCATAAAAGCAGGTGCTGATGGCTATTTGCTAAAGGAAATTAATGCAGCAGATTTACATTCGGGTATTTTAGAAACTTTAAACGGAGGAGCAGCAATGAATCCATCAATTGCCTTAAAAACCTTGAAATTACTTCGTAATCCAATATCTATAAGAGACAAACAAGAAAAGGAGAACATAAAACTCACTGAACGAGAAGTGGATGTTTTAGAACAGTTAAGTAAAGGGTTGAGTTATAATGCGATTGCTGAAAATTTAATTTTATCAACTGGTACAATTAGAAAGCATATTGAAAATATATACAGAAAATTACAAGTGCACAATAAATTGGAAGCTGTGGATAAAGCCAAACGGAACAACCTTATTTAACCTGTCTCTTATACACATCTCCGAGCCCACGAGACCGAGGCTGATCTCGT
>CAJXVG010000019.1 GCA_913061495.1 uncultured Winogradskyella sp. | reverse complement strand
GAGTCGTCGGCAGCGTCAGATGTGTATAAGAGACAGAACTTATCGTGAAATATCCAATAGCTTTCTTCTTCAAGATTTTTATTATACAAAGCTCTAATAAAATGTTGTACTGATCCTTTATAAGCTTTCTCTCTATTTTTAATGGTTTTTCTTTTGTTCGTTTCTTCAAGATCTTCATAAAACGAGGTGCCAAAATAGGTTGTTGAGTGGATTGTAAAACGGTTTGTCTTTAAATTGGCATAGCGATAGTTAACTTCAAAATCAATAATCTCAAAAGCAACTTTGTATTGTAATGCTTTATTTTCAACTAAAACTGGTGTCTTAGCACTTACAAATAATGCCCTGTTTCTCTTATCATACCTTAAGATCAAATCCTCTTCATTCAATATCTTGCATGATCTTGCTAACTTAGATGTGCCTAAAAACTCTTTTCTAAAAAGTCTTAATTTTTGTTTTCTTGTGAGTCCATCATCATAATCAATATAAACTGCATCAAGTTCATTTTCAGCTTCAACAAGTTCTATGGTAATATTATTTTTAGTTCTGTAATCTGAGATCAACACTTTTTCATAACCTAAATATGAAATGACCAAAGTAGATTGAATAGCTTCTGTATAATTTATTGAGAAGATACCATCTTTGTCTGTTGTTGTTCCAATAGTAGTATTGTCAAAATAAACGGAGACAGTCTCAACAGGCTGTTGGGTTTTTTTGTCAATGATTTTACCTGAAAAAGTTTGTGCTATATTTATTAATGGAAAGAGTAAAAAAAGAACACACCACCTATTTATCATCATGGTTTTCCATAAATTTTCGCTCTAATTCTGCTTGAAATTCTTCCATTACTGGTTTTACAGTACTTTCTGGTAAATCTGCAATCTTTATATACATAAGACCATCCACAGAATTGTTGAATAATGGATCTACGTTAAAAGCTACCAACTTTGCATTTTGCTTAATATACTTTTTAAGCAGTACTGGTAGTCGTAATGCTCCTGGTTCTACCTCGTCAATAAGTTTATCAAGTTTATTTAGATCAGATTCAGCTTCGTCAAAAACAAACTCTTTGTCAGCATCTTTTAGCTTTACCTTAAATTCTTTTTTAGGATGGACATATTGCGCCACATATGGATCGTAATAATGCGACATCATAAACTCAATCATTAAACTTTTAGAGAAATTTGAAAACTGGTTGCTGATGCTTACACCTCCAATTAAATATTTATGCTCCGGATAACGTAAAGTTGTGTGGACAATACCTTTCCAAAGTAAAAATAAAGGCATTGGTTTTTGCTGGTATTCTTTAATGATAAAAGCGCGTCCCATTTCAATAGACTGGCTCATCATTTTATAAAGTTCTGGCTCAAAACGAAACAGGTCTTGCAAATAAAATCCATCTATGCCATATTTTGCGTAGATTTTAGAACCAAGTCCCATTCTATAAGCTCCTGCTATAACCTTTTTTTCGTTATCCCATAAAAACATATGGTGGTAATAGGTATCGAAAGTGTCTAAATCAATAGCCTCATTGGTACCTTCTCCTACTTCTCTAAATGTTATTTCCCTTAGTCTGCCTATTTCCCTTAAAATATTAGGAACTTCTTTAGCTGCTGCCAAAAACACCTCGTAATTTTTACTCTCTAATAATCTACAGTCTTTGTCTCTGAGTTTTTCAACCTCAGCAATCATTACTTTAGAATCAATCGGAGTTACAATGCGTTTTGGAGGTTTTGGTGCTTTTAAACTCGATTGAAAATTACCTAAAATCTTTGGTCTATCACCAAAGGCATTAGACAGCATATAGGTTTTACGTCTAATAAAATTTGAGAAATCCGTAAGATTTTTATGTTCTTTTTGGTCGTTGACAGAAATTGGGCGCCCAATTCTAACCTTAATCGTTCTTCGTTTTTGAGTCAATAATTCTGACGGCAACTTTGCCGTTCTTAACGTGTCACTAATTTTAGAAAGTCTATAAAATAATCGGCTGTTTTTTGCATGAAAATAAATAGGAACAACTGGGACTTCAGCCTTTTGTATCAATTTCATTGCTGCTTCTTCCCATGGTCTATCTACTACTAATTTGCCGTCTCTATATGTTGAAACCTCTCCTGCTGGAAACACACCAAGTGGATGGCCTTCCCGTAAATGTCTAATGGCATTTTTAAAGCCAGAAATACTGCTCTTTACATCCTTTCGGTCTTCAAAAGGATTTACTGGCATTACATAAGGTTTTAAAGGTTCAATTCTGTGCAGTAAAAAATTGGCTATTATTTTAAAATCCTCTCGCTGCTCTATCATCAATTTCAATAATAGAATACCATCAATTCCGCCAAGTGGATGGTTAGATACCGTGATGTAAGGTCCTTCTTTTGGTAAGCGCTTTAAATCTTCTTCAGGTATTTCAAACTTAATTTGAAATTCACCTAAAATACCATCAAGAAATTCTAATTTCTCTAAGTGTTTGTTGCGGTTATAGATTCTGTTAAGGGTAGAAATTTTTAGGACTTTCATCATTATCCAACCAACGAAAGTGCCCAAAAAACCATATTTATCAGCATTGATTGCTTTCGCAACTTCCTTTGCTGTGACTAATCCCGTATCAGACGATTTCCCCATAGAACAAATGTAATAACTATTTATTTAGTAACGATCTGCACCGTTTGCTGTGTTAATTGTTTCAACAGTACTGTTTTATCTTTTTCAAGCTTGTGTATTACGGCTTCGTTAAAGTGACGAATGGTGTAAAGACTCACATTATCATAACAGGTCACTTTGAATTTTGCCCTTAGATGCTGTAAAAGTTTTTCGAGATTATTATAAATATTCTCTATACAAACCGAAAAACTAATGGCTGAATTCTGAATAACATCAACCTTCATTTTATATAAATGCAATAAACTAAAAATCTCACTGATATTTTCTTCTACGATATATGAAAAATCCAATGAAGACAACGAAATTAAAATCTGATTTTTCTTCACAATAAAACAAGGTATCTCTGGCTCTAAAGTTTTTCCTTTGCTTACACAGGTTCCTGCTGACTCAGGGTTTAAAAAAGACTTTACATATAAAGGGATTTCCTTTCGCTGTAATGGCTGTAAAGTTTTTGGATGAATTACAGAAGCTCCATAAAACGCCAATTCAATCGCCTCTCTATATGATATTTGATTCAACAATTGTGTATTCTCAAAATATCTCGGATCTGCATTTAACACTCCAGGTACGTCTTTCCAAATAGTAACGCTGTTGGCGTTAAGGCAGTACGCAAAAATTGCCGCAGTATAGTCACTGCCTTCTCTCCCAAGTGTTGTTGTAAAATTATTGGCATCACTACCTAAAAAACCTTGGGTAATATTTAAAATGTTACGGTTAAAATTTTTAGCGATATTAGTTTGGGTAGCTTCCCAATCTACGTTGGCACGACGGTAATAATTGTCTGTTTTTATAAAATCCCTAACATCAACCCAGTTATTTTTTAAACCGATATCGTTGAGGTAATTGCTAATAATGGTCGTAGAAATCAGCTCACCAAAACCAATGGTTTGGTCGTAAACATAGTTGTAATCTGGTGATTTATTGGTTTTGAAAAAGTTAGCCATTTCATTAAAGAGTAACTTAACATCTGAGAAAACCTTGTGACTTTCATTCTCGAATAAATTTAAAAGAATTTGATTATGGAATTTAATCACATCATGAATAGAACTTTGTAATTCACCTTTATTTTCAAAATAATTTTTAATGACAATTTCTATGGCATTAGTTGTTTTTCCCATAGCAGAGGCAACAATCAGCGTGTTGTCATAACCGGCAGTTTTTAAAACTTTTGCTAAATTTCTTACGCCTTCTGCATCTTTTACAGATGCTCCTCCAAACTTAAAAATGCGCATTATAAATTGTTTAGATAATTTTTAATTGCTGTTTCGTCAAAATGCACTACATCCCAATCTCTCATTACATTTGCACCTTTGCTTTCGTAAAACTTTATTGCAGGTTCATTCCAATCCAACACTTCCCAACTAATACGTTTTACACCTAATTTGTTACCGTGTTTAACTACAGCGTCCAAAAGTTTTGTACCTAAACCTTCACCACGTTTTGTTTTACTTACAATTAAATCCTCAAGATGTAGAACTCTTCCTTTCCAAGTTGAGTAACGAGTATAGACCAAAGCTAATCCTTCAATGGTTGCTTTCTCTTCAATGACAAAACAGGTGAATTTGGGTTGATTGCCAAAACCGTCACGCTCTAAATCGTTTAATGTGATTTCAACAGCATCAGGTTCTTTTTCAAAAACGGCCAATTCATTTATGAGTTCTAAAACCCTTGGCATATCTTGTTCTGTGGCTAATCTTGGTTGGTTCATTTTAATTATAAAAAGAAATTCAAATATAACTCAAACTGTGTTGAGATAACAATTTATTTACCCAACGAAAACGTTATAGTTTGTTAAAAAATACGATATTTGTGAGCAATTAATCAATATCAAAGTACTTCATGTCTAAAAGAAATCAAACCTTAGGTGAATTTATCATTGAAAATCAAGCTTCATTTAAATACACTTCTGGAGAACTTTCCCGACTAATTAACTCCATTAGATTAGCAGCAAAAGTTGTAAATCACGAAGTTAACAAAGCTGGTTTAGTAGATATTATTGGTGCAGCTGGTGATACTAATATACAAGGCGAGGATCAGCAAAAACTAGATGTTTACGCCAACAATAAATTTATACAAACCATGACCAATAGAAATATTGTGTGTGGTATTGCAAGTGAAGAGGAGGATGATTTTATTGCTATTAATAGCCAGGACGAAAACAATCAAAATAAATACGTTGTTCTTATTGATCCATTGGATGGCTCATCTAATATAGATGTAAATGTTTCCGTAGGAACCATCTTTTCTGTTTACAGACGAGTTACTCCTGTTGGTACACCAGTAACAATTGAGGATTTTTTACAAAAAGGAAATCAACAGGTTGCAGCTGGCTATGTGGTTTACGGTACATCAACTATGATTGTTTATACTACAGGTTGTGGTGTCAATGGATTCACTTTAAACCCAGCAATTGGTACATTTTATTTGTCACATCCAGATATGCAATTTCCAGACAATGGTAATATATACTCAGTAAATGAAGGTAACTATATCCACTTTCCTAATGGCATAAAAGACTATATTAAATACTGCCAAATGGAAGAAGGAGACAGACCATATACTAGCAGGTACATAGGCTCTTTAGTGTCTGATTTCCACAGAAATATGATAAAAGGAGGCATTTACATGTATCCCAAAAGCTCAAAAAATGCAAAAGGAAAATTACGTTTACTCTATGAATGTAATCCAATGGCTTTTTTAGCTGAGCAGGCTAATGGAAAAGCTAGTGATGGCTTTACTAGAATAATGGACATACAACCAATTGAACTTCACGAGCGTGTTCCGTTTATTTGTGGGAGTAAAAATATGGTTGAAAAAGCTGAAGAGTTTATGCAGAATGCACAAGAATAAAAAATTACTTGTTTTAGTTTAAATAGAACTAAGAACAGCAACACTTTTATAAAATAAAAAAGCGAACAGTTATGTTCGCTTTTTTTCTATCTATGTACAAATATTTACTCATTCATTGATTTTATACCATCAATAAAGGTATCAATATCTACTTTATCATGCGCTAAAACCAATGCTTTATCTGCAATGTATTTTACATTTGCAGAACTGAATCCCAGCCCCACACATAATTTCTCTAACAACCAATGTTGGTTTGGTCCTTCAATGTCATCTACCCAGACCATTCGTGCTAAATCATATAAACGCTCCAAACGCACATCGTAAGATGTTGGTGGGTTTATAGAATGCGATTCGTAATCCTTTAGAATTTGCAGGTACTCTGCTTCTGTAATATCTAAGCGAGTTGCCAAGCGATCTAAAAATGCTTTTTCCGCATCGTTAATAACACCATCGCTCATTGCCACTCTAACAATAGATGCAAAATGGTCTTCATTACGCTTTTTAAATCCGCTTTCGAATAAATCTGAAAATGACATATTATATGTTTTTTTTAAGTCAGGGCAAATATAATTCTATTCATAGATTTATCCACAAACAAAGCTTCAAAAATTTTATATTTGCAACTTCAAATAAAGGAACTTGAGTAAAACAGCGATTACCCAAACCTACGCACAGACTTTGCAATTGCAAAATCTGCAGGCTGCTATTTCCCAAACCCAAAGTAAAACACACTTAAAAGGGCTTATTGGCTCATCGTTTTCCATAACAATTTCTGAAGTTTTTAAAACTGCTGAAAAACCATTTTTATTAATTTTTGACGATAAGGAAGAAGCCGCTTATTACCTTAACGATTTAGAACAACTTATCAATGACAAAGATGTCTTGTTATATCCCGCAAGTTATCGTAGGCCATATCAAAACGAAGAAACCAACAATGCCAACGTACTTTTACGAGCCGAGGTTTTAAACCGAATCAATTCTCGTAAAAAACCGTGTATTATTGTTACTTATCCAGATGCTCTATTTGAAAAAGTAGTTACCAAGAAGGAACTTGAAAAAAATACACTTAAGATTTCTGTAGGAAATGAGCTCAGCATTGATTTTGTAAATGAAGTTTTGTTTGAATATAAATTTAAACGTGTTGATTTTGTTACTGAACCTGGAGATTTCTCTGTTAGAGGTGGCATTGTTGATGTGTTTTCATTTTCGCACGATGAGCCTTATCGTATTGAGTTTTTTGGAGATGAAGTAGACAGCATCCGAACTTTTGATGTTGAAACACAACTTTCTACTGAGCGCATTAAAAAAGTGAGCATCATTCCTAATGTTGCCAATAAAACAATAGCAGAGCAACGAGAGAGTTTTTTAAAATACATCTCCAACAAAACAGTGGTGTTTTCTAAAAATTCATCACTCGTTTTTTCAAGGATTGATGAGTTTTACAATAAAGCACAAGATGCTTACAACAATCTTTCAACAGAGGTAAAACATGCCTCACCTGAAGAATTATTTTGCAATTCAGAATTGTTGAAACGTCAATTTTTAGAGTATGCTTTAGTTGAATTTGGGACTTCAGCCGATATTAGTAAAGAAACTATCCAATTCAACACAAAACCTCAACCTTCGTTTAATAAACAATTTAATTTGTTGATTGAGGATTTAAACGAAAACCATACTAAAGGCATCACAAATTACATTGCTTGCGTCAGTGAACAACAAGCCAAACGGTTTCATGATATATTTGAAGATCACGAAGGCAATGTACACTATAAGACGATAGTACTCTCGCTCTATCAGGGATTTATAGATTCTGAGCATCAAATTGCAGTCTATACGGATCATCAAATTTTTGATCGTTACCATAAATTCCATCTTAAAAATGGCTACGCCAAAAAGCAAGCTATTACTTTAAAAGAACTGACCAATCTTGAAATTGGAGACTATGTTACACATATCGATCACGGAATTGGAAAATTTGGAGGGCTTCAAAAAATTGATGTCGAAGGTAAAAAACAAGAAGCTATAAAACTTGTTTACGGAGAGCGCGATATTCTTTATCTAAGCATCCATTCTTTACATAAAATCACCAAGTTTAATGGTAAAGATGGTAAGCCTCCAACGGTTTACAAATTAGGCAGTAAAGCTTGGAAAAATTTAAAACAAAAAACTAAATCCAAGGTTAAGGAAATTGCATTTAACCTCATAAAACTCTATGCTAAACGAAAGCTCAAAAAAGGCTTTCAATATGCACCAGACAGCCATATGCAATTGGAGTTAGAAGCATCTTTTGTCTATGAGGACACTCCAGACCAAATTACCTCAACGGCCGATATAAAGGAAGATATGGAGAGTGAACGACCAATGGACCGCCTTATTTGCGGTGATGTTGGTTTTGGCAAAACCGAAGTCGCTATAAGAGCTGCATTTAAAGCAGTTGACAACGGAAAACAAGTTGCTGTTTTAGTACCCACAACAATTCTGGCATATCAGCATTACCGCACCTTTAAAGAACGTCTAAAAGATTTTCCGGTTACTGTAGATTATGTTAATCGCTTTAGGACTGCAAAGGAGAAAAGAGAAACATTAGAAGGGCTTGAAAAAGGCAGTGTGGATATCATTATTGGCACACATCAACTCGCTAATAAAAATGTAAAGTTTAAAGATTTAGGATTGTTGATTGTTGATGAAGAGCAAAAATTTGGAGTTGCGGTTAAAGAGAAATTGAAAACGATAAAAGAGAATGTAGATGTACTTACATTAACCGCTACACCTATTCCCAGAACGCTTCAGTTTAGCTTAATGGCTGCACGAGATTTATCAGTGATTACAACACCACCACCCAACCGTTATCCTATTGAAAGCCATGTAATTCGTTTTAGTGAGGAAACTATTAGAGATGCCGTGAGTTATGAAATTCAACGTGGAGGCCAAGTATTTTTTATTCATAATAGAATTGAAAACATAAAGGAAGTCGCTGGCATGATTCAACGCTTGGTGCCAGACGCTAAAATTGGCATCGGCCACGGCCAACTCGATGGTAAAAAACTCGAAGCCTTAATGCTGGCTTTTATGAACGGTGAGTTTGATGTTTTGGTAAGTACAACTATTGTTGAAAGCGGCTTAGACGTTCCTAATGCCAATACCATTTTTATAAATAATGCTAATAATTTTGGCTTAAGCGATTTGCACCAAATGCGAGGTCGAGTTGGTAGAAGCAACAAAAAAGCCTTCTGTTATTTTATAACTCCAGAGTATTCTGCAATGACCAATGATGCACGTAAGCGTATCACAGCTCTAGAGCAATTTACAGAATTAGGAAGCGGTTTCAACATTGCTATGAAAGATTTAGAGATTCGTGGTGCTGGTGATTTACTTGGAGGTGAGCAAAGTGGATTTATCAATGATATTGGTTTTGATACCTATCAAAAAATATTAAATGAAGCCATAGAAGAATTAAAAGAATCTGAGTTTGCAGATTTATATAAAGACGATGGCAAGCCAAAAAAATACGTTAAGGATATCACTATAGACACCGATTTTGAATTGCTTTTTCCAGATGATTATATCAATAATATTACTGAAAGACTTAATCTTTATACCAAATTAAACAGCATTAAAACCGAAGAGGAACTTAACACATTTGAAACCGAAATTATTGACCGTTTTGGTGAATTGCCTACGCAGGTCTCAGATTTATTGGATAGTGTACGATTAAAATGGATTGCCACAAAAATGGGAATTGAAAAACTCATTATGAAAAAAGGCAAAATGATTGGTTACTTTGTCCAAGACCAACATAGTGGGTTTTATCAAAGTGATGCATTTAGCAAAGTATTACAGTTTGTACAACTAAATGCCAATACGTGTAAAATGAAAGAAAAGAAAACAAGAAATGGATTGCGTCTTTTAATCACGTTTGAAAATATTAAATCTACAAAACAGGCTTTAAAGGCTTTATCAAATATATAAATGAGTGCAAATAACCACTTCAAACATGTGATTTGGTTAACAGTTGCAACTATTTTTATCAGCACCTCTGGCGCACTTGGTAAATTTATTGCAATGCCCCCTCCTGTTTTAATTTGGTGGCGATCTGCTTTTGCTGCCGTTTTCTTATTGTTGTTTTGTTTGCATAAAGGTGTTAATCTCAAAGTAACAAAGGGTAAAGATCGTTGGACGTTTGTAATTGCAAGCCTCTTTATCGGAGCACATTGGATTACTTATTTCTATTCCCTAAAACTGTCTAACGTTGCCATAGGAATGTTATCACTATTCACATTTCCTGTAATTACAGCATTTTTAGAACCTTTATTTTCTAAAGTAAAGTTTGACCCGATTCATATAATACTAGGGATTTTAGTATTAGCAGGAATTTACCTTTTGGCACCAGAATTTAATCTAGAAAGCAGTCAGGTTCAAGGTGTTTTATTGGGTGTAATCTCCGCTATTTGTTATGCCTTGCGTATTTTAATACTAAAACAACACGTCTCTAAATACAATGGTACAATGCTAATGTTTTATCAAGTTGCCATATTATCTTTTGTATTGTTTCCTTTTTTGTTTTTTATGGATACTTCAAACATTAAAACACAATTTCCTTATGTAATTTTATTAGCTTTACTCACAACAGCAATCGGACACACTATGTTTGTGAATAGCCTTAAATATTTTAAGGTTAGTACAGCGAGTATTATAGGAAGTTCACAGCCAGTTTTTGGGATTATAATTGCTTATTTTTTTCTGAATGAAGTTCCAACTACAAACACGTTTTTAGGTGGAGCTTTGATTTTAGCAACTGTAGTCATTGAAAGTATCCGATCTAATAAAAAGAAATAACAAAAGCATGGCTTAATTATTGAGCCTATGTTTTTCAAAAACATTAATACATATTACATGAGAAATCTATGCTTAATTTTCTTGCTCTTGCCCTTAATTTCGTTTGCCCAAAGCGTAAAAGGCACATTTTCCCCAACTGAAGATTTTACTTACGCCTTTCTTTACAAGGCTACACCAGAAGGTGCTGATTATATTGATAGAGGCAAACTAGATGGTAGTGGCAGTTTTGAAATTAAGCTAGACTCAACCCTGAAACCTGGAATTTACAAAATTGTGTATGCTGTGCCACCAGAGGAAAATAACTTTGATTTTATATACGACGGAAAAGAAACTGTAGCCTTTAATTTTAGTTATGAAAACGGTGTGGAATTCAAAGCTTCTGAAGAGAATAAATTGTGGAATTCCTATTTAAAAAGTATGAATATGGTTAACCAAACCATTAGTAATTACTACTCTAAAGAAAATACTGATAAAGCAGGTTTCAAAGCTATTTTTAAAGTAGCAAAAGATACGCAAACTGCTTATGAGGAATCTGCAGATGGTAAGTTGGTTTCAGAATTTATTGTTGCCAATAGACCTTATATTCCAACAAAATTTGAAAATCTATCCACTTACTCAAAAAACTTAAAGTCTAATTTTTTAGAACAGATTGATTTTGGTAATCCGCTTTTACAGAGTTCAACCTTTTTAGTAGATCGGGTGAACACGTATGTTTTTGACATGGTACAAAATGCGAATAACAAAACTTACAAACTACATGTAGATGATATAGCCAATGCAATAAAAGATGAGGATATTACCATAAAAATAAGCTTATTGAGTATTGTTTGGCAACGTTTTGTCACAATGGAAAATCACGAATTGGCAAATTACATTGCTGATAATTACTTAATGGATTTAGCCAAGACTTCTGAAAATAAAGTACTGGAACAGACTTTAATCTCATATAAAAACACAGCAATTGGTGCAAAAGCACCAAATTTTGAAATTTCTTTAGAAGAAAAAACAACCAACTTATATCAACTTAAAAATGCAGAGCACTACCTCCTTATTTTCTGGAGTAGCGGTTGTGGTCATTGCTTAGAAGAATTACCAAAAGTAAAGGATTTGGTTGCAAGCATACCTAACCTAAAAGTAATAGCATTTGGTCTTGAAGACGATGAAAAAGATTGGGAAAAAGAAATAAAGAATTACCCAAACTTTATCCATGCAATTGGTTTGGGCAAGTGGAATAACCAAACCGTACAAACATACGGTATTGCGGCAACGCCAACATATTTTATTCTGAATGAGAATAAGGTTATAACAGCAAAGCCCTATGACTATGAGGAATTAGAAGTTGTTTTAAATAGGCTATAAAATATAGCAAATATGCGAATCAAGTTTTTAATAATATTAATTATAGCCTTTTTCACAAATTGTGAGAATAGTTCAAAAAGTATAGAGAACAAAAAAAAGAATTTAACCGAAGAAAGGTTAGATAATACAGGAATTATAGAATTACATGATGAATCGGGCAATACAACGAGTACTTTTTACAAAGACTCAACTTACATTGGCCTTATTTCTTATAAAGGAGCTTTAGATTCATTAACAACCAAAATTTTTAATGAGGACGATTATCCTATGAGGATGCTTATTTATTATAAATCTGACATTGTGAAAGAAGATTTAATTTATAGATCTAAAGATCTCAACAATAAATTTACATCCCAAGATACATTTTATGCAGCAAAACATAATAAAATACCTTTTGAAGTAACTTTCGAGCAAAGTGGAATTAATTATATAAATGGTATTATAGAAGATATTGTTTATCTAAAATTAATGGACACAAGTAAACTTAGAATGATATCTAATAAAATATTAATATCTACGAAAGTTGAAGTCATTGAATATAAATTAGAAGTACCATCACAATTCAAAACGTAATTTTATATGAAATAAAAACGCCCAGTAAAACAAGTGTTTTAACTGAGCGCTTTTGAAACTAAATAACCAACCAAAATTTAGTTTCGTGTGTGTTTTATTATTTTTTTATAAGGTCACACGGAACACCTAAATTTAAATTTAATGACACGATTGTAGTTTATCCTTGGGTGTTTCTTGTGTTATCTCTAGGATTATCTACCTTATCTGTTTTTTGCTTTCGCTTTTTAGGTTCATCTTCCTTAATGGTTAACTTACCTTGTGTATCTGAGCTTCTATAATATTGTATATAACCCCTTCCTCTAAACTCATAAACTGTACCAGAGTTTGGGTGGTACAATTCAACCGTACTATCATCTATAACGGTAAGTTCAAAGAATTCATTGTCAAAAAAGTCATAATCTAATGTTAATGTTTTTAAGTAGCTATTTCCAGATACTTCACCTACTCCATATACACCTGTGTAATCCCAATAAATATTGTTTGGGTTACTAACATTTACATCTTGAGAACTTCTAAATGTAGAGTCATTTCCGCCAGATAAAAACTGTAAATAGTTTTCATTATCAAACTCATTTAATGCTCCGAAATTGCTTGTATAAGTTTTCTCCCAAGCTTCATACTCTTGCAAGAAATAATGAATGTTATCATAGAATACAAAATCATAATCAAAAGTAGATCGCTGGTAACCATCTAAAAAGTAGGACGTATCATTGTAAGGATTGTACAATTCAATAGTGTTGTTGTCAATTTGATAAACATCAAAAGAATCAAAACCATCAATAACGTGATCTACATCTAAAATCATATCATAAGCATCATAAACGCCAATTTCTACACCATAACCTCCTCCTTGGCTACCAAAGCCTACTAAATTATTATTTGCCAATAATCTACCGTTATCAAAAGTTAATGTAAAAGCAATTTGTAAAAATGGTGTTTCGCCATAACCTTGAGTAGAATTTATATCCACATACCACAAATCATAGGAGTTCAATAACTGATTTAACGAAATTGCAGGACCGTTGTCATTAATATTTATTTCTTCTGAGTAGCAAGAAGTAAACAATGTTGCACTTAGAGCAAATCCTAGTAGTAATTTTAATGTCTTCATAATTCAACGGTTTTAAGGTTATTACTTACAACGTTTCAAAACGTGTGCCAAAATAAAAATTGCAGCCTTAATATAGAAGGCTGAAAAACCCGAAACTGCTGTCATCAAAAGCTTATCTAAATATTTCAATTTCGTATAGTATTAGCCAATCCACAAAAGATTCCTTATTTTTGGACATCGATTATGAACAACAATTCTATGGGTAATACTCAAAAATATGCCGTTTTTGGAGCGGGAAGCTGGGCGACAGCAATCGTTAAAATGCTTTGCGAAAATCTTGATGAAGTGGGTTGGTACATGCGGAGCGTTTATACCAAGGAACATATTTTAAAAGAGCAGCATAACCCAAGTTATTTGAGCTCGGTAGAATTTCATACCGAACAATTAAAACTTAGCAATGATATCAATGAAATGGCAGAATGGGCAGATGTTCTCATTTTTGTAATTCCATCGGCATTTATGCACTCTGAATTAGACAAATTAACTTTTGACATCAGTAATAAAATTATAGTCTCTGCTGTAAAGGGGATAATTCCTGAAAGCGAAAAGTTAGTGGGAGAGCACTTCCATGATGAATACCATATTCCTTTAGAAAATATTGCAGTTATAGCTGGTCCTTGCCATGCTGAAGAAGTTGCATTAGAACGATTATCCTACTTAACCATTTCTTGTGCAGATCCTAAAAAAGCACAAGCCATTGCCCAAAACTTATCTAGCGATTACATAAAAACCAAAATCAGCGATGATATAATTGGTACCGAATACGCTGTAATGCTTAAAAATATTTATGCCATTGCTGCAGGAATTGCTCACGGTTTGGGTTACGGAGATAACTTTCAGAGTGTATTGATGAGCAACGCCATAAGAGAAATGAAACGTTTTATTAAGAAAATGCATAAAATGAAACGTAATATTAACAACTCGGCTTATTTAGGTGATCTTTTGGTAACGGGTTATTCTGTGTTTTCAAGAAACCGCATGTTCGGTAACATGATTGGTAAAGGTTATACCGTAAAATCAGCACAGATGGAAATGAATATGGTTGCTGAAGGTTATTATGCAACAAAAAGTGCTTTTGAATTAAACAACAAAAACAATAAGAAAACCCGACTTCCTATTATTAAAGCGGTTTACGAGATTCTATATGAAAACAAAAATCCTAAAAAGGTGTTTGAAAAATTGACGGATAATTTGGATTGATTTTTATTTGCAGTTAATTATTTCACCAAAACCCCTTTCAACTGCATTAAAGGCACTGTTTGAAGAGCCTTTGTATTAATGGTATTTTTTCTGAATAAATAAGATTTATCATACATCTTATTACCCTTGAAAAAAGTAATTTTAAACTCATTATTGAGCTCCAAGACTTTTTCTTGTAGATATTCTATTTTAGCATAGCTTCTTGCTGGTAACAATTTTAGTGTATGACGCATTGGAGGCGTTATTTTTTTATCGTTGTAACCTTGAGATACTATTAATACAGTTTCTAAATCTTCATCACTGTTATTAATGATATAGGCATTCCAATCTTGAGTTTTGTATTCTTGGTGTTCTTCTTGTACTACAGCTACATGGACGTCTTTTACTTCTGGAATTTTTATATCTTTTTTCATAAGTGCAAAAATAAATAATCTACTCAAAATATGAATTAGAATAATCATCACTAATTATTCCTTTTAGATTGTATATCACCAGATGATTAAAAAGTTCTTCTTTGTTGTATAATTCAAATAAATTATTCTCTTTAAACACAAGATTATCAACCCTAAAAAAATAAATTTTAACTACTAATTCTAAATTTATTTCTCTTTTTATATCTCCCCTTTTCTGGGCTTGTTTGAGTAAACTAAAAACTTTTGTATTTGCCATTTCTTCAACAAAATCATCAAATAAACCACTAGCTTTAGGGTAATACTTTTGTAAACCAAAAATGAAAGAGGGTTTAAAATATTTTAAATACTCAAACCCTTTTTCATAAATTAAAATAACACTTAAAATAGGATCGTTACCATGCTTGGAAATAGTTTTATTTATATCCTTTTTGTATTCATTTAATAAACTTTCAAGTCCACAGGTTACTAAGTCCTCTTTGTTTTTAAAAAAAGAATAAATTGTTTTTTTTGATATACCAAGCTCATTTGCTAACTCATCTAAAGTTACATGTTTGCTTCCAAATTGCGTAAACTTAGCAATAGAGTACTCTAACAATTCTGTTTTAGTAATCATCTTAAATTATTTTATCTCCATCCACCACCAAGCGCTTCGTATAAATCTACAATAGAGACTAATTGTTGTAGTTTACTATCTATAATATTTAACTCTGCATTTAAAGCACTTTCTCGGGCTGTTAATAAATCTAAATAGTTTGCATATCCGTTTTTTAGCAACTCTTCTGAGTTTGCTTCAGCAGTACGCAAGGCTTCTACTTCGTTTTTTCTGAATTCGAATTTTTTGACCTCAGACTCATAACTAAATAATGCATTAGACACTTCGTTACCTGCAATTAATAACGTTTTTTTAAATTCTAATAAGGCTTGTTCTTGTTGTGCAATAGCAACTTCTTTTTGTGTTTTAAGTCTTCGCTGATTAAAAATTGGTTGTGTTAAACCACCTACTATCGTTGCGAATAATGAATTTGCATTAATTAAATTATCTAATTCTAAACTTTCTAATCCACCGGAAGCTGTTAATGTTAGTGATGGATACAAATTGCTTTTAGCCACATTTGTTAGCTCAAACGATTGAATTAAATCGTACTCTGCAGCCATCACATCTGGCCTATTGCTTAATAATGTTGCTGGTACACCAAGTTTGATATCTTGTTCTATCTTTTGAATATCGAGACTACTTCTTTCAAAATGTTGTGGTGTTTTACCCAATAAAATACTTAGCATATTTTCCGTTTGAAAAATAGCAATTTCAATATCTACCTGTAAGGCTTTAGCATTATTGTATTGCGCTATATTTTGGTCTACAGCTACCTGTGTTACTTGTCCTGCTTCTTTTAATGCATTAATTGTTGTTACACTACTATCTCTGGTTATGATGGTTTGTTTTGTTACTTCTAATTGTGCATCTAAAGCTAATAAGTTATAATAGGTGTTTGCAATATTGGAAATCAATTGTGTTTTTACTGCTTGATGACCTGCTACGCTTTGTAAATAAGCCGCTTGTGTCGCTCTTTTATTACTTCTTATTTTTCCCCAGATATCTGCTTCCCAAGAAAGGTTTGCCGTAATATCATAGGTATCTATAGCTCCGTTAAATAATGCACCAAATTGACTGTTTTTAGAGAGTTCTTGGTGTGTTGCATTTGCTCCAACACTTACAGATGGCAAATAACCTGCTTTACCTTGTTTGGCGTAAGCCTGAGCTGCTATGATTTGCTGAAGCGCAATCCGAACATCCATATTATTTTGCAGACCTTCTTCTATGTATTGTTGAAGGTATTGATCCGTGAATAAAGTCTTCCAAGATAGATCAGCAATAGAAATACTGTCTTTTGGTAAATTATCGGTTCTGTAGAGCGTTTCTGTTTCTACTTCTAAATCTGGTCTCGTATAATCTTGCGCCACAAAACAACTCTGTAATGTTAGCGCAACTATTAATAAGAGTGTTATTTTGCTGAAATTTTTATGTTTTATAATTGATTTCATCTTTTATGCTTCAATAGTTTTTACTGCTGGTTTACTAGAAACTTTTTCTTGTAACCACTGAAATAATATAAATAGGATAGGAATAACAAATACACCTAAAATAGTACCAATAAGCATTCCGCCAACAGCCCCAGTACCAATAGAGTTGTTTCCTTCTGCTCCAACACCTTTGGCTAATACTAATGGCATTAATCCTAAAATAAAAGCAAACGAAGTCATTAGAATAGGACGTAAACGCGCTTTCGCTCCATGTATAGCTGCATCAACTATACTCTCACCATTTCGTCTTCTTTGTACTGCAAACTCAACTATTAATATGGCATTTTTAGCGAGAAGACCAATAAGCATTATTAAGGCAATTTGGAAATAAATATTATTCTCCAATCCTAACATTTTGGTTGAGAAAAACGCTCCAAATACACCTAATGGTAAAGAGAAAATAACAGCTAATGGCAATAAGTAACTTTCATACTGTGCAGCCAATAAGAAATAAACAAACACAATACAAAGCATAAATATAATAGTGGTTTGATTACCTGCATTTACTTCTTCACGTGACAAACCAGAGTAAGCTACATCATAATTACTTGGTAGTTTTGCTGCTTCGGCCTCAACAACTGCTAACGCATCACCTGTACTAAATCCAGGATTTGCTGCTCCAGAAACTTTTGTAGAATTGTAGAGGTTAAAACGGGTTACGGATTGTGGTCCATAGACACGGTTTAAATTAACAAACTGTGTAATAGGTGTCATCTCACCATTTCCTGCTTTTATATATAATTCATTTAAAGCACTTTTATCTGCTCTATCTTCTGGCAATGCTTGCATATACACACGATATTGTTTACCAAACCGTGCAAAATCTGCAGCATAGACACCACCAATATACCCTTGCATGGTAGAGAAAATACTACTGATAGGAACACCAGACTTTTTAGCCAATGGTACATTAATCTCCATTTCGTATTGTGGATATTTAGTGTTGAATGATGATTGTCCGTACTGTATTTCAGGATGCTGCATCAAACTACCAATAAACTGTTGTGTTGCTTGGTCTAATTCGCTGAAGTTTCCTCCCGAGCGATCTAATAAATTAACTTCAAAACCAGAAGACAATCCAAAACCAGGAATACTTGGTGGTGAAAAGAAAATGATATTCGCTTCAGGAATTCCTGCGGCTATACCAAATAATTTACCTGTAATAGCCTCACTACTCTCATTTTCATCACGCTCAGACCAATCTTTTAATTTCAAAAAACCTAATGCATAATTACTACCTGCTCCACTAATTAAACTTCGACCGTTGATTAATGAAATTCCTTGTACACCCTCTAAATTTTTTGTTTTCGCATAAATCTTTTCTGTTACTTCATTGGTTCTATCAATAGACGCTCCTGCTGGTAATTCTATATTTATAAAAATTAAACCTCTATCTTCATCTGGAACAAAACCAGTAGAAGTAGTACTAGCTGACCACCATATACCAATACCTGCCAATACCAAAAGTGCTACAGTAACAAATTTATTTTTGTACAAAAAGGATAACGACCTTCCGTAACGTTCTGTTGTTGCATTAAACCCTCTATTAAAGGCATTATAAAAACGTTGTAAAAAGCTTTTCTTTTCATGTTCATCTTCATCGTGAGGCTTTAAAAACAGCGCACATAATGCCGGACTTAAAGTCAATGCATTTACTGCTGAAATTAGTATGGCTACAATTAACGTTACACCAAATTGCTCGTAAAAGACACCTGTTGGCCCTTGAATAAAAGTTACCGGAATAAATACCGCAGCCATAACCAAAGTAATGGAAATAATGGCACCAGATATTTCGTGCATTGCATCCATTGTTGCTTTTTTGGCACTTTTTTCTCCTTCATCTATTTTTGCATGCACTGCTTCTACAACAACAATGGCATCATCTACCACGATACCAATGGCAAGTACCAATGCAAATAAGGTGAGTAAATTAATGGAATAGCCGAATAAATTAAGGAAAAAGAATGTTCCGATAATAGAAACTGGAACAGAAATAGCCGGAATCAAGGTAGAGCGAAAATCTTGCAAAAAGATAAATACAACTATAAAAACCAGAATAAAGGCTTCTATAAGAGTGTTTCTAACCTTGTTCATTGAAGCTGTTAAAAAATTATTTGTATCGTAATTGATAAAGGCTTTAACACCTTCTGGGAAATCTTTTTCTAAACGCTCTAATTCAGATTTAATATTGGTAATAATTTCTTGTGCATTGGAACCAGCAGTTTGATATATTGCCATATTAATACTTGGAAAACCGTTGGTTGTTGCGGAAGAATCATATCCTTGTGCATCCAATTCAATATCTGCGACATCTTTAAGGCGCAAATACTGCCCATCATCCAAAGCTTTTACAATAATGTCCTCGTATTGTTTTTCAGTTTTAAAACGTCCACTATATTTAATGTTATATGAAAACGACTCTCCACTATTTTGCCCTAGTGAACCAGCTGAAGCTTCTAAACTTTGCTCTCTTAATGCTGCCTGAATATCTGAAGGTATTAAGCCATAAGTAGCCAATTTCTCGGGTTTTAACCAAACACGCATGGCGTAATCCTGCCTGGAAAATACGTTTACATCTCCAACACCATTAATTCTTTGTAATGACGGAATTACATTAATCCTCAGATAATTTTGAACGTATGTATCATTGTAATCAGGGTTTTCTGAATACACAGACATAAACATTAAAGCAGATGTTTGTTGTTTTTGTGTAATTACTCCCGTTTGAACAACCTCTTGTGGTAATAAAGGATTGGCTCGAGACACACGATTTTGAACATTCACCGCAGCAATATCTGGATCCATATCTTGATCAAAATAAACTGTAATATCTGCCGTACCATTATTGGTGGCTGAAGATGTGATGTAAGTCATTCCTTCCACACCATTAATTTGCTCCTCTATAGGAATGATGACACTTTCTAAAATTGTTTCTGCACTAGCACCTGGATAGGAGGCAGTTACTTTAATGGTTGGCGGTGCAATATCTGGATATTGTTCTATTGGTAAGGCTGTATAACCTAAAATCCCAAGAATGACTATAATAATAGAAATAACCGTAGATAATACGGGTCTTTCAATAAATGTTTTTAACATAATTAATGATTAAGGGTTGGTTATTGAAATAAAGGTTTTATTGGTTTCACAATACTGTCAAACGACACTTCTTGTGGTGCTATAGTCATGTCGTTTTTTAACTTTCCAACTCCAGAAACCACAATTTTGTCCTTGGAGTCCAAACCAGATTCCACTACATATAGATTTTCAATATTTGCTTTGATTTTCAACAATGTGGAAGAAGCCTTATTGTTTTCTGTTAATTTAAAAACCATAATATTTCCTTGCTGTTCGTAAGTTGCTCCTTGTGGAATTACTATAGCGTTTTCATAAACCGTTGGTATTTGAATTTTACCACTATTACCGTTTGTTAATAGTTGGTTTGGATTATCAAAAATGGCCCTAAAACTTACCGTTCCTGTATTTTGATTAATTTGACCTGAGCTTGTTTGAATTTTCCCTTTTTCAGAATATGTACTGCCGTTAGCTAGAATGAGTTGAACATCTGGAAAATTAGCGAGCTTCTCCTCTAGGTTTTTACCTTCAGCTTTTTGTAAAAAATCTAAATACTGTTTTTCATTTAAACTAAAAAACGCATAGACTTTACTTATATCGCTAACTGTTGTTAGTGGTGTAGGATCACTTGGACTAACTAAAGAGCCTTCCCTAAACTTAATAGCACCAACATAGCCATCTACCGGACTTTTTACAGTGGCATAACCAATGCTAGCAGCAATACTACTATAATTTGCTTTGGCTTGTGCCAAATTTGCTTTTGCTGTTTCTAATTGTACAGGACTTATGATGTTTTTTTCTACGAGCGGAATTAACTTATCTACTTCAACCTGTGCTACATTAATACGAGCTTCTGCTGCGCCAGCATCTTGGTTTAAAGATTGTGTTTCTAACTTAAACAGCACTTGTCCTTTTCGTACCTTTTCACCTTCGTCTACCAATACATTTTGAATATATCCCGAAGTTTTTGCTCTTACTCCACTATTAACAATACCTTCTATAGTGGTTGGGTATTCTTGGTAGCCGGTTACTGTTTTTGGCTGTATTTGTGCTACCGGAAAAGGTGCAGGTGGTGCTTCTGCAGTTGCTTGTTTTTGTTCATTGTTTCCACAACTTACAATGACTAAAAATAGACTTAGTGCTAATGGTATATTTAATTTTTTACTTTTCATTTTAGTTGGGTTTTTTAAATCTGGAATATCTTATCGGTTAATTTTGTTCTTAATTCTTCTATTGAAGCTGTAGCTCCATCAATAAATTTGATATAATCATTATGAAAATTTAAATCGAATTTATCCGCTTCATCTTCTGTTTTTTGAGTGTTTATAGTTTCTTTATAACCTTTAATTTCTTTATGTAGTTCTCGCACTTCATGCCATTCATTTATGAGATTATCCATATGTTGAATTATAGAATCTTTATTGACTATAAAATATTTTTTACGATCCCCTGTTTTTGTGAAATACTCAATTTTGTTTAAGTCTTGTAAATGATTTAAATGCGTTGAGATAGTGCTTTTACTTGCACAAAGGATAGTTACCATTTCCTCAAAGGTTGTTCCTGTTTTTCCTGTAAGGATTATATAAGAGATTATACGAGCCGCAACAGGAGCCAATTTTTCCTTATTCTCTATGTGCACTCCTAGTTTTTCAACTAAAGCCATTTTTTTTTTGCAGATATTATCTTTCATTTTTTAGGTTTTAATTCCTGCTTTATGTAAACGATTTGGTCATTTACAATAAAATTATTTGCAAATATGTAGTTTAGTTCGGGATAAACCGAACTAAACGAAGTTAAATAGTTGTTAAATAAAAAAAGCCGATAGTTAATCGGCTTAAAGTAAGTTTTTTAAAGTTTGTGATTTTTATAAAGCGCTTTTAAACTGCTCTAAAAAACGGACATCGTTTTCACTCAACAAGCGAATATCACTAATTTGGTTGAGTAACATAGCTATACGATCTATTCCCATACCAAATGCAAAACCAGAATATTCTTTAGAATCTATACCGCAGTTTTCCAATACATTAGGATCTACCATACCACATCCCATAATCTCTAACCAGCCTGTTCCTTTGGTAATCTTATAATCAGTTTCTGTCTCAAGTCCCCAATATACATCTACCTCAGCACTCGGTTCAGTAAATGGAAAATAAGATGGACGTAGGCGTATCTTAGATTTCCCGAACATTTCTGTTGTAAAATATTGTAATGTTTGTTTTAAATCTGCAAAACTTACATCCTTATCTATATACAAACCCTCAACTTGATGGAAAAAACAATGTGAACGTGCCGATATAGCTTCATTTCTATAAACTCTACCTGGCGAAATTGTTCTTATTGGTGGTTTATTGTTTTCCATGTAACGTACTTGCACAGAACTTGTGTGTGTACGTAATAAAATATCTGGATTGGTTTGAATGAAGAATGTATCTTGCATATCACGTGCTGGATGATATTCTGGTAGGTTCAATGCAGTAAAATTATGCCAATCGTCTTCAATTTCTGGTCCTTCACTTACATTAAACCCAATACGCGAAAAAATATCAATAATTTGATTTTTTACTATTGATATTGGGTGGCGTGATCCTAAAGCAATTGGTTCTCCAGGACGAGATAAATCACCATAAATACCTTTATCCTCTTCTTTACTCTCAAGTTCTTCCTTTAGTTTGTTTACCTTTTCTTCAGCCGTGTTTTTAAGCTGGTTTATGGTTTGTCCAAACTCTTTTTTCTGATCGTTTGCTACATTTTTAAACTCAGCAAAATACTGTTTCAAAAGTCCTTTAGACCCTAAATATTTAATTCGGAATGCTTCAACTTCATCTTTAGTCTGAGCGTTAAACGCTTCTGCTTCTGCTATGAGTTCTTTTAACTTATCTATCATGATGTTTTATGCTGAATTTATTTCAGTATCTCAAAAATGAGTGCAAATTTAAAAAATCTTATTCGATATACTCTGTTTCCATAAAATAGTTAACTATAGCTTCTTTCATTAAAACGCTTTGCTCACCAGATTTGAGATGAGGCAATTGTGCCAATACTTTGTAATGAGGCCAACCCTCATCATCAACATAATCGAACTCATAAAAACCATAAGGCTCTAACACTTTGCAAATGGCAATGTGCATTAAATCTAATTTATGGTCTTTTTTAAATTTACGATGGATTTGACCAAGTTCCTGAACACCAATAAGATAAATTATTGCGTCTAAATCTAATGGATCACCATCCGCAAATTGATTGGAAAGTTTTTCTACCACTAAATTCCATCGTTCTTTTAATTCCTCATCCCTTGCCATAATTTCCCTACTTAATCTTACGTTATATTATTGGCAAAGTTAATTTATATTTGCGTAAACCGCTAGACTTATGAGTATCATTGATATTATTTTAGCCGCACTTCTCTTATTTGGGTTTATTAGAGGATTAATGAAAGGACTTTTTGTTGAAATTGCTTCTTTATTGGCATTAGTGCTCGGTATTTATGGCGCGATTCATTTTAGTTATTTTGCCTCTGGTTTTTTGGAGGAGAAAGTAGATTGGGATGAAAAAACCATTAATATAGTTGCATTTGCCATAACTTTTGTTGTTATCGTTTTAGCAATAAGCTTAGCAGGTAAAGCATTAACTAAATTAGCGAATTTTGCAGCCTTAGGTATTCTCAATAAACTGTTAGGTGGTGTTTTTGGTGTTTTAAAAATAGGATTGATATTAAGTGTAGTACTTATTGTTTTTGATAGCTTAAACAATACATTGCCTTTTATGGAAGAAGATGACATTGAAGAAAGTATGCTGTACGAGCCTGTAAAATCATTAGCTCCAATGGTTTTCCCTACCCTAATTAAAACAGACGCTGAGGAACTATTTGAAGAAAAAATAGAAGAAGAGGAGTAAAAAAGCCACTCCTAGGAATGGCTTTCTAATTTATTGAAGTACTCTCCACTTTAAGTGAATAAAACCTATAACATTTCTACTTTACCCGTTTGTAAGCTATAAACTCCACCAACAATTGAAATCTCTCCATTGTCTTCCATTTCTTTTAATATCTGTGATTTTTCACGGATTCTTTCAATAGTTAATTTCACGTTGTTTTCAACAGTTTTAGCTACAAATTCTTTATTTGAAGAATTGGCTTCACCATCTATTTCTTCAGCAGATTGTCTTACAGCTGGCATAATGTTTTCTAACATTGCAGTTATATTGCCCAATTCCACACCATCGCAAGCGGCTTTAACAGCTCCACAACTTTCATGTCCTAAAACTAACACTAATTTACTGCCTGCAGCTTTACAAGAATATTCTAAACTTCCTAAAATATCAGTGTTTTCAAAATTACCTGCAACTCTTGCAACAAAGATATCTCCTATAGCCTGATCTAAAACGGTTTCTACAGGTACGCGTGAGTCAATACAAGATAGAACTACTGCTTTTGGAAACTGACCTCCAGTAGTTTGATTTACTAATGCAGAGTTATCTGTTGCTTGACTATTGCCTTCTACAAAACGCTTATTTCCTTCTAATAGATCTTGGAGAACACTGTTTCCCGTCATATTACTTTGTGCCTCTTTTGTTATTGCTTTATTTTTCATTTTTTATAAATTTATTTCAGAATCTCAAAATTATTCTGTGTAGTTAAACTTTCTTTTAATATTTGTCTTTTACATTTTCTTTTATCCATTTTAAACACGTATCAAAGTCTTTAAAAATGTGTTCTTTTGGTATTAAATTTGGAATAATGTCAATCCGCTCCATCATATATCTCGGCTGCTTTAAGAGGTTAACCATTAAAACATTGATATTTTGCTTTCTTAAATCAACCAATACATCTTCCATAGCATAAAGCCCAGACTGATCCATGTATTGCATTCTGCCTAAACGAATAACCACTGTTCTTGCTGTTGATGGAATTTGTTTAGACAATGCCTGAAATTCACTCGTAGAACCAAAAAACAAAGGTCCTTTTATGTGCTTTATAAACACTTCCTCTTTTAAGCGTTCTGGAAAACCGCTTTCATCTGCCCATGCTTCCTCTTTTAAGGTTTTTATTGCCGATCTTTTTGCGGTTAAATCGCCAATCTTTTTCATAAACATTAGCGATGCAATTACAAGGCCAATGCCAACAGCATATACTAAATTCCAAACTGTTGAAAGTACAAGCACAACAAGCATCACAATTACTTCTGAGCTTACTTTTAAAGGTCCAATCTTTACATCTTTAGGTAAAGCCGGAATTGCTTTTAAACCTTTATAATCCATAACTCCAATTCCAACGGTTATTAAAATACCGGCTAAAACAGCAGCAGGAATTTTTGATGCGACAGGACCTAAAGCTAATAAAATCACTAATAATAAAACACCTGCAATCATTCCAGATAGTTTTGTTTTACCACCAGCATTTATATTTACAACAGTTCTAATAGTTGCGCCTGCACCTGGAATACCACCAAAAATGGCACCAATACTATTACCTATTCCTTGACCCACTAATTCTTTGTTTGGTTCATGTTTGGTTTTTGTCATATTATCGGCTACTACACTTGTAAGTAGCGAATCAATAGCACCAAGCAAAGCCAAGGTTATGGCAGTAAAAATATAAGGTGTAAGAGACGCTAGACTAAAGCCAGTAAAAATTTCCAGATTTGGTACTGGTAATCCTGTTGGGATTTCTTCAATTGGTCTATAATCTATACCAAAACCGTAAGCAATACCAGAAACCACAACAAGGGCAACTAATGCGCTCGGGATTTTGGTTGTAATTCTTTTGAAACCATATACAATAAAAATAGTTGCAAGTGCCAAGGCCAACTCTAGCCAATTTATATTTTTTAGGGCACGTGGCAATATTTTTATGGTTCCCAAAACACCAGAACTTGCAGATTTTGCCAAGGTTTTTGATTCTTTTGCAATATCCTCTTCGGTCATACTTCCTGCACGTTTTATCGTCTCTTCAAAATCTTCAAGCACCAAAATACCTTCTCCAGCTTCTTCTTTCAAAATGTTCTCAAGAATAATCTCTTCAGCTTGTGGCTTGTATTGATTCACTAATTCCACGTCTTCTTTTGGATAATAACCAACAGAAGGTAGTATTTGTGTTACCAAAATGATAACACCAATAGCTGTCATAAAACCTGAAACCACAGGATAGGGAATGTATTTTATATACTTACCGAAACCCAATGCTCCGAGACCTATTTGCATTATTCCTGCCAATAAAAATACGGTAAGAATAGCTGGTAATGCTTTCTCTACACTTCCGTCGTTAGCTGCCACAATACCTGCTATAACCACCATACTAACGGCTGTCATTGGTGCTGTTGGCCCTGATATTTGCGTGTTTGTACCACCAAAAAGTGCGGCAAAGAAACTTATAAATATAGCTCCGTACAATCCTGCACTTGGTCCTAAGCCTGAAGATACACCAAAGGCAAGTGCTAATGGCAACGCTACAATACCTGCTGTAATTCCACCAAAAGCATCGCCTTTAATGTTAGAGAATAGTTTTTTCATTGGTTTTTATCTAATTACTTTGTCCCAAGTTAATCCAAATTTCATGACTTTAAAAGTTCAGCTAATACTTTAATCAGAAATTAACGAATGCAATTAAATTAACCTGATCTCTGCTTGAGGTTTCAAAAAATTGATTCATATAGCCCAATTCCATTCGCAGAGTTTTAGAAAATTTGTACCCTAATCCTCCATAAAGTCTGTTTCTGTCAAAAATTGAAGATTCAGTATTTAAGAAAATTTCATTGTATGCAGAAAGATAAAGAGGGTTATTGCCATCTTCATTATTCTGAAGAGGTAAATTGAACCCAAGAAAATATCTAAATCGCATTCTAAAATCATCCTCTACAAAACGTTGCTCAAAACGATATCGGTGACTTAGTCCAAGTTTTCCCACTTTTTGTTTAGTAATGAACTGCTGGTAAATTCTATGTTCATTGACCGAAAATTTATCATCTGTTTCACCAATGTAATTTTCGGATAAAATATAACCATAGCCTAAGAGCACATTATTGTTTTCGTCAATATTATAGCCAAGACCAGTACGCAACAGCAGTTGTTCTAAATCACCGATAGCATTGTAATTTCTGTATTGCACCTCATGATGGATGTTCCATTTTTCATCAAGTTGTTTATTTCCAAAGTATATTAACCAATTACCAAGGTTACTGTCTTGTGAGATTGCACTATTTGAAAAAAATATTAAACCCAGTAATAGAAATAGGTTGCTTTTAATGGTCATAATCTATTTTGTTTTATATGGTTTGCTCTGACGTTACCAATAGAGATACCTCAATCTTATCAAGTAAATCTGTGATATTTGATTTAGTTTTAATGGTTTCATCTTTATCTAAACATAACAGGTTTACATCACTCCTTTTTAAATACATATTTAGATTGTCCATAAACTTATCATTATCATCAAATGTATATTCTACAGTTTGAGTACTATTTTCAGATTTATTACTTGAAGATAAATGTGTTTTGAAGGACGTTATTGGTTTTTTTGAATGACCCAACAATTGATTAACAAACTTTAAATTGGTATAATCTGTATTGCCTGTCTCTTATACACATCTCCGAGCCCACGAGACCGAGGCTGATCTCGT
>CAJXVG010000018.1 GCA_913061495.1 uncultured Winogradskyella sp. | reverse complement strand
TCTGAAGACAACATAGAACCTGTTAAGAAACCACAAGTTAATGCGTACAAAAAAGTAGCTGAAATTCAGCCTAAAATTAAAACACAACTTGCTGGAGTTGAAAATTCAAACCCTAATAAATCCGAAATAATTGTAACACCTAAAAAAGAATTGCAAAACACAACGGATGAAGCCATAATAAAAACAGCAATGGCATCTGCATTAAATGAGCTCAAATCTAATAATACAGAAGTTACGGATAAGGAGGTTGATTCCTTATTAAAAATAGCGAGTAAAGAACTTTTTAGAGATAAACTAAAACAAGACGCAACTAAAACCGTAAATGCAGAAGCACTTTTACAAAGCGTTGAAGATGATATGGGACAATCTTTTAGAAGCAAAGTTTTTGAAGCACTAAAAGAAAGTTATGAAACTGTAAAAACTGCGGTAGCAGAGCGTAACAACTAAAACAGAATCAATTTTAATACACATCAATAAATCAAAAAACAAACAGTTATGAACACAATTACAAGGTTAGTCGTTTACATGTTAGTAGTTATGGCATGTGCAACAGTACAAGGTCAAGAAACAAAGATCGATAGTACTCAAAAATCAGAAAACGAATTAAAAATAAACGCCTTAAAAAGGTTGAAGGTAAATATTGAATCTCAAGAGCGAGAGACTTTAAAAGAAGAAATTGAAGCAATTAATCAGCGCTTAGATGATGATAAAATAACAGCAAAAGAAGCAGAAGAATTAAAGAAGGAAGCCGCTAAGAAAAGGGCAGCTAACATTGAAAATAGAATTGCCATTATAGACAATAAAATAGCACTTCTAAAGAGAAATGATTCAGGTTACAATCCAAACGATGGTGATGGTGATGGATTTGTTTTTAGAATAGGGGGAGATGAAGATACTAGTGAAAGCTTTATTTACTTTGGTGAAAAATCTAGAGATAAACCCAAAAAATATGATAGACGAACTACCCAAGATATTGTTTTTGCTTTTGGATTTAACAATGCACTAATAGAAGGGCAAGATTTAGAGGATTCTCCATATAAATTAGGTGGATCTGGTTTCATGGAATTAGGTTACGCCTGGAAAACCAGAATATTTGATGACACAAATTTCTGGAGATTAAAATATGGTTTTTCTTTTCAGTGGAATAAATTTGATATTAAGGATAACAATTTCTTAGTCAATACAGATGGTAATATTTCCTTACAAGAATTTCCTTCAGAATTAGATAAAGCAAAATTCAGAACTACAAATTTAGTCTTTCCGGTTCATCTTGAATTTGGTCCTTCTAAAAAGATTGAAAAAGAAAATTACTTTAGGTATTCTACCCATAAAAAACTAAAGATAGGTTTGGGAGGCTATGCAGGTTTAAACATCGGTAGTATGCAAAAATTAAAGTATAAAGAAGATGGTGATAGAATAAAAGACAAACTACGTGGAGGCTTTGAGGTTAGTGAATTTGTGTATGGCTTAAGTGGTTATATAGCACTCGGTGATATTGCGTTGTATGCAAAATACGATCTTAATCCACTCTTTAAAGATCAAGCGATAGAACAAAATAACATTTCCTTAGGTGTACGTTTTGATATGGATTAAACCAATCAATTTTTTGAGTGTTTAAAGTCTTAATCTAACTTTAGGTTAAGGCTTTTTCATTATATAACTTTGCAATTCAAATTTTATACTAAATTTACAAACTTGCTAAAAACCAAAGTTTGATTTCACAAAATTCCATAGCCAAAGTATTTGAAACTGCTCGTGTAGAGGAGGTTATTGGTGATTTTGTTCAGCTCAAAAAATCAGGTAGCAATTTTAAAGGCCTAAGTCCTTTTTCCGATGAGCGCTCTCCAAGTTTCATGGTATCCCCTGTAAAACAAATTTGGAAAGATTTTTCAAGTGGTAAAGGTGGTAATGCAGTTTCATTTTTAATGGAGCATGAGCATTTTACATATCCTGAAGCCATTAAATACTTAGCCAAAAAGTATAATATTGAAATTGAAGAAACCGAGCGAACAAATGAGGAGAAAGAGCAGGCAAACGCAAGAGAGAGTCTGTACTTGGTGAGTGAATTTGCCAATGAATATTTTCAAAAAACACTGCACAAAACAGATCAGGGAAAAGCTATTGGGTTAAGTTATTTCAAAGAGCGTGGCTTTACTGACGATATTATTGAAAAATTTCAGTTAGGCTATTCTTTAGATGAATGGCAAGCCTTTACTGATGAAGCTTTGGGAAAAGGATATAAACTAGATTTTTTAGAGCAAACAGGCTTAACAATTGTAAAAGGCGAAAAACGATTCGATAGATTTAAAGGACGTGTAATGTTTCCCATCCATAGTATGAGTGGGAGAATCCTTGGGTTTGGTGGGCGAATTTTAACCAATGATAAAAAAGCTGCAAAATATCTCAATTCGCCCGAAAGTGAAATTTACCACAAAAGTAAAATACTTTACGGTTTGTATTTTGCAAAACAAAGTATAGCCAAAGAAGACAACTGTTATTTGGTTGAAGGTTATACGGATGTAATTCAATTTTACCAAACAGGAGTTGAGAATGTGGTATCCTCATCTGGTACAGCATTAACGGCAGAGCAAATTCGTTTAATCAACAGGCTTACAAATAATATAACTGTTCTTTTTGATGGAGATGCTGCTGGTATGAGAGCTTCTTTAAGAGGAATCGATTTAATTCTGGAGCAAGGTATGAACGTTAGGGTTTGTACTTTTCCAGATGGTGAAGACCCAGATAGTTTTGCAAAAGCCAATAGTTATAATGAGCTTACTGAATATTTGCAGGAGAATGCAATGGATTTCATTCAGTTTAAAGCTTCCATTTTAGTTAAAGATGCCAATAACGATCCTATTAAGAAGGCTGAAACCATTAGGAATATTGTAAATAGTATAGCTAAAATACCAGACCAAATTAAAAGAGAGGTCTACATACAAGAATGTGCCAGAATAATGGATATTAGTGAAAATGTACTGTTTAGTACATTGGCACAAATTAATAAAAAAGGCTATCAAGACGCAAACAAGAAAATCAAGCAAGAGCAGAAAGCTTTCGATGTTGTAAAAAGTAATGAGGCACAAAAACAAAAGGTCAATGTTCAATATGAATTAGAACGAAAAATCATAGAAATCTTGATGTTGTATGGTGACAAGGAAGAAGATTTTGAAGACTTAGTACTAAAGGAGGACGAAGTTTCTGGAGAATTAATTCTAGAACCTGTGGTACATAAAACAAGAGTTTTTGAAAAAATATATTTAGACCTGCAAGAAGATGAAATGCAGTTTACAGACGAAAAATTCAGGGCTCTTTATTACAATATTATTGATCAGTTGCACCAGGCTGATGAATTTTCAACAAAAGATTTTATAAACCAACTAGATCAGGATTCCGCAAGTACTGTTACCAGTATTTTAATGGAAGATGAAAAATACACGCTTCATGATTGGCAACGCAATCAAATTATACCTAAAGACAAAAACAAATCAGTTCCGCAGTTGGTAAGTCAAACTATTCTGAGTTTAAGATGCTATTTAATTGATAAAAAAGTAGCGGAATATAAAGAAGATACCAAAAGAGAATCTTCAGATACAAGAGCTATAATTGAAGATGTAAAAGATTATTTAGGGCTTAAAATGTTGTTGTCCCGTAAGCTTGGTAAGGTAGTTGGTGGTTAGATTAAGCTAAGTTATGGTGTTTTGCTTGGTGAATTAAATCTACAATATTGTTCACATTTAATTTTTTGAACAACCTAGCTTTGTATGTGCTAACAGTCTTTTCGTTAATATCCAATTCCTCGGCAATTTCCTTATTTTTTCTTCCTATTGAAAGTAGCTTTAAAACTTCAACCTCTCTAGTGGATAATTTTTTGAATAAACGACTGCGACTTTTACGAGTATCCTCATAGTGCAAATGTTTTTCCATTTTCTCACTAAGATAAACGTCTCCATTATTTATTTTTCTCACAGCCTCTTCAATTACTTCAACACTTGCGATCTTGTTAAGGTAACCCGATGCACCTGCTTTAATGGTACTTATTGCATAAATTTCTTCAGGCTGATGGCTAAACATTAAAACATTTATCGATTTGTTTTCTTTTTTAACAGCTCTGAGCGCAGTGATTCCATTTAGTTCTGGTAAGTCAATTTCAGAGATAATAACATCAACTTCGTTACGTCTTATAAACTCAAAAATTTCGATGCCACTATTTAAGCTTCCAACAACTTTTAAATCTGATTTAGAATTTAGAAAAAGTTCTAAGCCTTTTCTAACAATAGGGTGATTGTCAACAATCAAAATATGTATCATGATACATTGATTTTTTGGTTTTTGGTTGATTAGTTTGTTATGTAAATTGCTAATTTACAAAAAGGTAAGACTTGTTAAACAAAAATAATTAAAAATTAAACAGAAATAGCAATTTATTCGACAAACTGCAATATTTATTTTAAATTTTTAGGAATTTCGCAAATAGGTATAGCAACCATCTTATGTTTATTTGAAGTGTTGTAGCGTGTAAAAATTTCAAAAGCTTCACGTTCTCTATCTATAAAATCTTCTAAGACTTTACCTTGTTCTTTCATGGCCATAGCCCATTCCAGTTCTGGGTATGTGGCACCAATTTGGTCCTCATCGCTTCGTGCATCACCAAATAAACCGTCACTAGGTGCTGCTTTCATTATAGAGTCTGGCACTCCCAAATGTTCTCCAATGTGGTAAACTTCAGATTTCAACAAGTCGGCAATTGGGCTTAAATCTACACCTCCATCACCATATTTTGTGTAAAACCCAACTCCAAAATCTTCAACTTTATTTCCGGTTCCTGCCACTAGCAATCCCAACAAACCTGCATGGTAATACAAGGTAGTCATTCGTAAGCGTGCTCTTGTGTTTGCCAAAGCCATGTCTACTATAGCTTGCTTGCCGTCTAGACTGACTTCAGTTTTAAATTCTTCAAAAACTGGTGTTAAATCGACTCTCGTATCCTTTACGTTGCTATACCGTTTTTTCAACTGTGTAATATGTTCTTGTGCTCTAGTGACGTGGCTTGCAGCTTGGTGTATAGGCATTTCAATACATAAAACATCAAATCCTGTTTCTGCACAAAGTGTCGATGTAACTGCAGAATCAATTCCTCCAGAAATACCAACAACAAAACCGTTCACTTTTGCGTTTGTAGCGTAATCCTTTAGCCAATTTAAAATATGGTTTACTACTTTTTCTGTTTGCATAATATTTAAGATTTATGGCAAAGAAGTGTACCTTTGCCAAACAAAAATAAAGCAATAGTACTTGGTTTAAAAATGTTTTCAGCACAGCTTATGAGAATTTACCTTCTTTTAATATTGGGATTGATTTTAGCATCTTGCAATAATGACTCAAAACTAGAGTCAGAAATAGCAAAAATCGATGTAGATTTAACCTTAGAACGTTTTGACCAAGCTGAGTTTAAAGCTGCGCCAAATGAGCTTAAAACATTAAAACGAGGTTACCCGTTTCTGTTTTCAGGACAAACACCAGATTCCGTTTGGGTCAATAGACTGAGTGATACTTTACAGAATGAAATTTTGAATGAAGTACAAACAGTTTTACCAGACTTAAAAACGGTAAAATTAGAGTTGGAAAATATGTTTCAGCATATAAAATATTATGACAAAACCTTTTCTATACCAAAAGTTGTAACCTTGACCAATTTTGTAGATTATAGAAATAGTGTTATTGTTAATGATACTTTAGTACTAATTGCATTAGATAATTATTTAGGGGAAGACCATAAGTTTTATCAGAACATTCCAAAATATTTAGCATCTAATTTAAACAAAGACCAAATTGTACCAGATGTAGCAGAAAATTTTGCTGAGCAATATGTTTTTCAAACTCAGAGAAAAACATTTTTGGATGAAATGATTTACTTCGGAAAGTTGCTTTACTTTAAAGATTTAATGATTCCGTTTAAATCTGATGCCAATAAAATTGGTTATACCAATGAAGAAATTAAGTGGGCAGAAGCCAATGAAACGCCTATATGGAGCTACTTTGTTGAAAAGGAGTTGTTGTACAGCACAGACCCAAAACTGCCAAACCGTTTTATTGCAGATGCTCCTTTTTCTAAATTTTATTTAGAATTAGATAACCAATCGCCAGGGAGACTAGGGCAATATATCGGCTGGCAAATTGTAAAGGCTTATGCCGATAATACAGATGTAAAACCAATAGATGTATTGCAAAAAACACCTGAAGAAATTTTTAGAAAATCTAAATTTAAACCAAAAAAATAATGTCTGAAATCATAAAATCTAAGATAGAACTTAACGTTGAACTTGATGAGAACCGAGTGCCTGAAAAACTAAAATGGTCCGCTCAAGATGGTGGCATAGACAATGAGGAGGCAAAAGCATTAATGCTATCTGTTTGGGACAGTAATGCCCAAGAAACTCTAAAAATAGACTTGTGGACAAAAGATATGCCAGTTGATGAAATGAAGCTCTTTTTTCACCAAACTTTAGTCACAATGAGTGATACTTTTCTGCGAGCTACCCAAGATGAAAAAATGACAGCAACCATGAGAGACTTTTGTGATTATTTTGCTGAGAAATTAGAATTAAAAAAGTAATGTAAGCGTAACTTTAAATTGACATACGTATTACAAATTATTTATAAATTTGTAGTGCTATTAATCAGTGCATAAACATTAGTTAGGCTTTCACATGAGAAGGAAACTAATGTTTTTCTTTTTTTTAGGGCAGTTACATAATTGGTATATTAGCATATGCGAAAAATACTATTTGGAGTTGTAATAGCACTCATTGTTTTATTTACATTTAAGTACTGTGGTGATAGAAAAGAGGATAGGATTACACTCAAGGAAAACTCAGCTCTCATCCAGGAACAAGTGAAAAACGTTGGTAAATTAATTGTTACTGAGGGTCATTTTAGTGAAGTGTTTAGTTATAAAAACTCAAAAGCACTTTTTGGTAATTTTATTGAAGTAGAAAAGAAAGCTTTGGTGGTTGTCAATGCAGATGTAACCATTGCCTACGATTTAAGTAAAATTGAATACCGTATTGATGAAGAAAATAAAGTCCTTCAAATTTTAAGCATCCCAAAAGAAGAAATAAATATAAATCCAGATTTTGAATATTACGATGTGCAAGCAGATTTTCTAAACCAGTTTAAAGCCAAAGATTATAATAATATAAAGGATACTGTAAAAAAGCAATTGATGAAAAAGATTGAATCTTCAGATTTAAAGTCAAATGCACAAAACAGACTTCTTAGCGAGCTTTCTAAATTCTATATCTTAACCAACTCTTTAGGATGGACATTAAAATATAATGAGAATTCAATTGAATCTTCAGAAGACATACAAACCTTAAAATTATAGTTGTTTTTTTAAGCTTGCCCAACCACCACCATTGGTTGCTTCAATGTTGTTAAGGTTTAAGAATTTTGTAGCCTTGGCAGAGCGCACACCACTTTGGCAACAAGCAATAATTGGTTTGTTGAGTGGCTTTACTTCATCAATCCGATTCTTAAGCTCATTTAATGGAATATGTACCGAGTTTTCAATATGTCCGTTATCCCATTCTTTTTGTGTCCTAACATCTAATATAACCGCATCACGCTTTAAATAGTTTTTAATACGATTTTTTTTCGCACCAAAAATCAACTCCAATAATCCCATACTTTCTTTTTGTTTAAATTTACAAATTATCAATTAGATTAAACATTTATATGTAATAGTTCCCTTTTCTTTAGAAAGGGTTAGGGTTAGGATGAAGCAAGAAACACGGAAAGCAGAAATCATAAAAACAGCTGCAAAACTTTTTAAAGAAAAAGGGTATAGCGCAGTTACTATGCGAGATTTGGCAACGGCAATCGGTATGAAAGCTGCAAGTTTATATAATCATATCAATTCTAAGCAAGAGATTCTTAAAGCCATAATAATAACAATTGCAGAAGAGTTTACACGTGGTATCGATCATATTATAAATTCAGATTTATCCAACATTTCTAAGCTAAAAGAAATCGTTGCATTGCATGTAAAAATAGCAGCAAACAATACCAATGGAATGGCATCACTAAATAGCGATTGGATGCATCTTGAAGATCAATTAAATTATTATCTGCAATTAAGAAATGATTACGAAAACAAGATTCTAGGTATTATAAACTCAGGAATGGAAAGTGGTGAAATTAAACAGGGCAATCCAGAAATTATTATGTTCTCTATGCTTACAACCCTAAGATCACTTTACCTTTGGGTGCCAAAAAAGGAAAATCTAAATTCAGAAGCTTTAGCAGAAAGTCTTAGCGAGTTGCTTATTCATGGTATTAACAAATAATTTAGATATAATTTCTTAACTTTGTCATGCAAACTAACAGATGTTAGTTTCGCTATCTATTTTGGTTTATGGCAGAATTTCACAAGTTAAAGATTGCAGATATATATAAGGAAACGGATGACGCTTCAGTAATAAGTTTTGAAGTACCTTCAGAATTAAAGGAAATGTTCAAGTTCAGACAAGGACAACATTTAACCTTAAAAGCAGATATCAATGGCGAAGATGTACGTAGATCGTACTCGCTTTGCTCAAGTCCTTATGGTAATCAGTGGAAGGTTGCTGTAAAACTTATTCCAGGTGGTAAATTTTCAAGTTATGTCAATGAAGAGCTCAAAGCGGGTGATGTAATGGAAGTGATGTCACCAAGCGGAACATTTGGTGTAGAAGTTAATGCAAATGCATCAAAGAATTATTTGTTTTTTGCAGCAGGAAGTGGCATCACGCCAGTTCTGTCCATGATAAAAGCGCATCTTGCTCAAGAGCCAAATTCAACTTGCAAGCTATTTTATGTAAATAAAACAGCAAAATCCATTATCTTTAAAGAAGAACTCGAGCAGCTTAGAAACATCTATTTTGGAAGATTAGAAATCTATTATTTCTTAACTAAGGAGCGTCGCGATATAGACTTGTTCAACGGTAGGTTCAATGACCAAAAGATGCAAGTGCTAACTAAAACATTTATTGATATTCCAGATACAAGCGAAGTGTTTCTCTGCGGACCAGAGAAAATGGTAAACTACGTTGGCGACTATCTTATAAATGCAGGATTGCCAAAAGAACTCGTTCATTTTGAATTGTTTGTAAAAGGACTTTCAGAAGAAGATATTAAACGAGCAGAACGACTAGCGCAGCAAAATGTTGAAGGCACAGAAATTACAATTGTAGATGGCGGAAAAGAATTTGCTTTCACCATGACAAAAGAATACGATAATATTTTGGATGCTGCACTGGGAGCAGGAGCAGACTTGCCATTCGCCTGTAAAGGAGGTGTTTGCAGTACCTGTAAATGTGAAGTGAAAGAAGGAAGCGTAGAGATGAAAATAAACTATGCCTTAGATGATAAAGAGGTCGCACAGAACTTGGTGTTAAGCTGTCAAGCAGTGCCAACATCCCAAAAGGTCGTAGTAGATTTCGATGTCTAGCATAGCTGTACAAGTAAGAATCTCATGAACATAAGCCAAATCATGAGTTAAAATAATAATTTTGGCGTTACCCAAAGGGTCAGGCTTTCGGCAGTCGCTCTCTGCGAGGAGCTTCAACAAAGCCTCAATCCTTAACGCGCCATCAGCTAAAGGCCAACAGCCAACAGCTAAAAAATAAAGTTCAATCCGCTAAAGGCCAAAAGCCAATAGCCAAAAGCTTAAGAATATGAGTGAAGAACAAACAAAAAACTTAGAAGATCAATTTGAAGCACGTATTGCACGAGATGAGAAAATTGAACCAAAAGATTGGATGCCAGAAAAGTACCGTCAAACGCATATTCGTCAAATGTCACAACACGCACATTCCGAAATCGTTGGGATGTTACCAGAAGGTAATTGGATAACAAGAGCACCTTCTCTAAGACGAAAAGTAGCCTTATTGGCAAAAGTGCAAGATGAAGCTGGTCACGGATTATACCTTTATTCTGCAACAGAAACTTTAGGGATTTCTCGCGAAGAAATGTACGAGCAATTGCATACAGGTAAAGCCAAATATTCAAGTATTTTTAATTATCCAACCATCACTTGGGCAGATATGGGAGCTATAGGTTGGTTAGTAGATGGTGCCGCAATTATAAACCAAGTACCACTATGTAATACATCTTACGGACCTTATGCAAGAGCAATGATTCGTGTATGTAAAGAAGAAAGTTTCCACCAACGTCAAGGTTACGAAATCATGATGAAATTAGCCAATGGAACAACAGAACAAAGGGAAATGGCACAAGATGCCTTAAACCGTTGGTGGTGGCCAAGTTTAATGATGTTGGGTCCAACTGATGCAGAATCCGTGCATACAGAGCAATCCATGAAATGGAAATTAAAACGAAAATCTAATGACGATTTACGTCAACAATTTATAGACCAAACAGTGCCACAAGCAGATTTAATCGGTCTCACAATTCCAGATCCAGATTTAAAATGGAACGAAGAACGTGGTAGTTACGATTTTGGAGAAATAGATTGGGATGAGTTTTGGCAAGTAGTTAAAGGTCATGGACCGATGAATAAAGAAAGAATGAAAGCAAGAGTTGGTGCATGGGAGCGCGGAGAATGGGTTAGAGATGCAGCAATGGCTCATGCCGAAAAGAAACAAGAACAAAAAGAAAAACAAGCAGTGTAATTTCATCGTCATTTCGATGTCACATAGAGCGCAGTTAAAATGTGTTCCAAATTGTAGCGAGAACAAGGTGAAACAAAAAATATAAATTATGTCTGATAAAAAAAACTGGCCTCTTTGGGAAATCTTCGTAAGAAGTAAAAATGGATTAGAGCATCGTCATTGCGGAAGTTTGCATGCTTCAGATTCAGAAATGGCACTAGAAAATGCACGTGATGTCTATACAAGGCGCAATGAAGGAGTAAGTATTTGGGTTGTAGAATCTAAGAATATTACGGCTTCAAACCCAGAGCATAACGGTGAGCTATTTGAGCCAGCCCAAGATAAAGTATATCGTCACCCAACATTTTACGATTTACCTGATGAGGTAAAGCATATGTAAAAGTCCTTTGAAAAAAGGAGTCTCATGTAATAAAAACGTCACTTCGAGTGATTCCGAGTTTTTTATCGGAATAGTATCGAGAAGTAATTAAATAGACACCCACTTTTATGGGCACTTAAGATGAAAAACGAAAACTTATACAACTACATTCTTGGAATAGCAGATAACAGTCTAATTCTAGGTCAACGCCTTGGTGAACTGTGTGGTCACGGACCAACGTTAGAAACTGATATCGCCTGTACCAATATTTCATTAGACCTCTTTGGGCAAGTACGAAGCTATTTTCAATATGCGGCTAAAATAGCAGATGATAATAGAACTGAAGATGACATTGCAATGCTTCGTAAAGAAAGAGAATATAAAAATGTTTTATTGGTAGAACAACCAAATACCAATTTCGCATATACTATTGCTCGTCAATTTTTATTCGATATATATCATTTGGCATTTCTTTCAGAATTAGAAAAAAGTAAAGATTTAACACTTTCAGCAATTGCAAAAAAATGTATTAAAGAAGTGCGTTATCATGAACGTTTCTCTTCAGATTGGATTAAACGTTTAGGAGATGGTACTGAGGAAAGCAAGCAAAAAATGCAAGAAGCTATTGATGGTTTGTGGACTTATACCGATGAGTTGTTCCATCAAACTGAAGCTGACAAAATCATGGTTAAACAAGGAACAGGTGTTGACGTTACAAAACTAAAAGATGCGTATTACTCAAGTGTGAGTGACGTATTAAAAGAAGCAAACATACAGATGCCAGAATCAAAGTATTTTCAAAAAGGAGGTAAAGATGGCATCCATACAGAACATTTAGGATACTTGTTAAGTGAATTACAATATATGCAACGCACTTACCCAAATATGGAGTGGTAATTAAACCTTGATTTGTTATTCTGAACTTGTTTTCAGGATTTCAAAGAACGTCACTTCGAGTGATCCTGATTTTTATAGGGATTGTAACGAAAAGAAATAAATTAAAGTTTCCGTTTTTACGGGAAATAGACATGACAATAACAGAACAAAATATAAACAAAAAACTAATCCCAATATTGGAAGAGGTCTCAGATCCTGAAATCCCAATATTGTCTATTATGGATATGGGAGTGGTACGTTCTGCAATTATTGAAAATAATATAGTAAAAGTTGAAATTACACCAACCTACAGTGGTTGCCCAGCAATGGATGTGATTGGTGACGATATAAAAGCGGCTTTAAAAGAAGCGGGTTACGAATCTAAAATCGATTTAATCCTCCATCCAGCTTGGACAACCGATTGGATTACACCAAGAGGTAGAAAAGCACTAGAGGATTACGGAATAGCAGCACCATTAGACGCAGAAGCAGATAAAGATGTATTGCTAAACGGAAAACGAATTATAAAATGTACCAATTGTGGTTCAACAAACACCAGATTGGTAAGTCAATTTGGTTCAACAGCATGCAAAGCACAATTTCAGTGTGAGGATTGCCAAGAACCCTTCGACTATTTTAAATGTCTGAAGTAATAAAATAAGTTAAATACTTGAATTGTCCCCTTGAAGGGACTTTAGGGGTGTTTTTTAAATGATATAAATGAATTCAATAGAACTAAAAATAGAAAATAAAGTAGCGCATATAACGCTAAACAGACCAGAAGTATTCAATAGTTTCAATCGTGAAATGGCGTTTAGTCTTCAAGATACCTTAGATGCATGCGAAAAAAATGAAGAGGTTAGAGCAATAGTTCTTACAGGAAATGGTAAAGCTTTCTGTGCTGGTCAAGACTTAAAAGAAGTGACAAGTCCAGAGCTAAATCCTGGATTCAAAAAAATACTGGAAGAACATTACAATCCAATAATTACCAGAATTAGAAATATAAAAAAACCGATCATTGGTGCAATAAACGGTGTTGCAGCAGGTGCTGGTGCAAATATTGCATTAGCATGTGATGTTGTTGTTGCTCACGAAAAAGTAAGTTTCATTCAAGCTTTTAGTTTAATTGGTTTGGTGCCAGATAGCGCAGGAACATATTTTCTACCAAGGTTAATTGGATTTCAAAAAGCACAAGCTTTAGCAATGTTAGGTGATAAAATTTCAGCAGAAGAAGCCGAAAAAATGGGAATGATTTACAAAATGATTCCTTTAGAAAATTTTGAAGAAGATGTAAGTAAACTAGCAGTTAAATTAGCGAATATGCCAACAAAAGCGTTGGGGCTAATCAAGGAGTTGTTCAATAAATCATTGACAAACACTCTAGAGAACCAGTTGGCTTTAGAGTCTAAATTACAAATAGAAGCAGCCAGTAGTAACGATTATGCTGAAGGTGTTTCAGCATTTATAGAAAAACGTAAACCAAATTTTAAAGGGAATTAAGTATTCCTTGTGAAAGCAAAATGTTAATCAGAATTGTCCCCTTGAGGGGACTTTAGGGGTGTAATACCAACTGAGTTTAATGGTTTTAAGCCAAAATGAAAAACAAAATAATTCCATATAATCCCAAACTAAAAGATTACGCTAAAGAGCTAAGAAAAAACAGCACCTTAGCTGAAGTATTGTTATGGAAGAACATAAAAAATAGAGTATTAGAGGTTCAGTTTCATAGACAAGTACCTATGTTGGATTATATCGTAGATTTTTATTGCCATGAATTAAAGTTAGCAATTGAGATTGACGGCAATTCACATGACTTTCGGTATTTTGAAGATTTAAATAGACAGAATAAGTTAGAAGAATATGGTGTAAAATTTATAAGATTCAAAGATGCTGACGTTAAAAATAATATGTTCAGTGTTTTTTTATCACTTGAGGAAAAAGTAAAATCTTTAAAAACACCCCTAAAATCTCCTCAAGGGGACACTCAAGTCCATTTAAAGAATACGCTCATAGAAACTCACAACAGAATCCAACCCTACATTCACAAAACACCTGTGTTAACATCACAATTGTTGAATGAGAAAACAGGTTGTAATTTATTCTTTAAGTGTGAGAATTTTCAAAAAACGGGAGCTTTTAAGATGAGAGGAGCGGCAAACGCCATTTTATCACTTTCAGAAAAAGAAAAACAAAAAGGAGTAATAACACATTCTTCTGGGAATTTTGCTCAAGCGGCTTCGTTGGCAGCTCAAAAGTTAGGTGTAAAAGCCTATATCGTAATGCCTGAAAATGCACCACAAGTTAAAAAAGAAGGAGTAAAAACTTACGAAGGTGAAATTATAGAATGTGAATCGACACTAAAAGCAAGAGAAGCAACAGCAAATAAAATAAAAGAAGAAAAAGGAGCGTCATTTTTACACCCTTCAAATCAAGATGAAGTGATATTTGGAAATAGCACAGCGGCAATGGAGTTATTGGATGAGTATCCAAATCTAGACAATATTCTCACACCAATTGGAGGTGGTGGATTAATTGCAGGTACTGCTTTAGCGGCAAACTATTTTTCGGAGAACTGCAAAGTTATTGGTGCAGAGCCAATGGCAGCAGATGATGCATATCGCTCATTGATTTCTGGCAAAATAGAAACAAATGAAAGTTTTCATACTGTAGCAGATGGATTGCGAACACATTTGGGAGATCGTAATTTTCCAATAATTCAAAAGCACGTCCATAAAATTATTCGTGTTGAAGAAGATGAAATAATTAAAGCAACAAAACTCATTTGGGAACGTATGAAAATTGTTGTAGAGCCATCATCAGCTGTGCCTTTAGCTGCGGTACTAAAGAATAAAGAAGAATTTAAAAATAAAAATGTCGGAATCATTATTTCAGGCGGAAATGTAGATCTAACAAATCTTCCTTTTGGATGATTTGTCATACTGAACTGTCACACTGAGCGCAGTCGAAGTGTTGATTCAGGATCTCATTATAATTATATAAAATATGAACATAGGAATCATAGGAAGTGGAACCATGGGAAGCGGCATCGCACAAGTAGCCGCAACGTCTGGTTGTAAAGTAAAGTTATACGATACTAACCAAGACGCATTAGATAAGGCAAAAACCGCTTTAGAAAAAATACTGAATCGTTTAATCGAAAAAGGAAGAATAGACGACACTGAAAAAAATAGAATTCAAAATAACATTTCTTACGTAGATAACTTAAAAGATTTAGCAGATTCTAAGCTCACGATTGAAGCCATTGTTGAAAATTTGGACATCAAGAAAAAAGTGTTTTCAGAATTAGAAACCTATGTTTCTGATGATTGTATTATAGCTTCAAACACGTCCAGTTTATCAATAGCTTCTATTGCAGCATCATTACAAAAACCAGAACGCTGTGTCGGGATTCACTTTTTCAATCCAGCACCTTTAATGAAACTGGTTGAGGTGATTCCAGCACTTCAAACATCAAAAGAAGTTCTTGAAAAATCGATTCAAATCATTTCAGATTGGAAAAAAACAGTAGCTGTTGCAAAAGACACACCAGGATTTATAGTCAATAGAGTTGCAAGACCATTTTATGGAGAATCACTTAGAATTTATGAAGAAGGATTGGCGGAATTTGCAACTATAGACCACAGTTTAAAATCACTCGGAGGTTTCAGAATGGGACCATTTGAGCTTATGGATTTTATAGGAAATGATGTAAATTATACAGTAACAGAAACCGTATTTGCAGCATTCTATTTCGATCCAAGATACAAACCAGCATTCACACAAAAACGATTTGCAGAAGCAGGTTATTTAGGACGTAAATCAGGAAAAGGCTATTACGATTATGATGAAAATGGCCGACGTGTCATTCAGAGCGATAGCGAAGAACCTCTTAATAGGGATTTGGCAAAGCAAATTTTTAATCGTGTCTTAGTTATGCTCATCAACGAAGCGGCAGACGCTTTATTTTTAAACATCGCATCTGCAGCAGATATAGACAATGCCATGACCAAAGGTGTCAACTATCCAAAAGGATTATTGGCTTGGGCAGATGAAAAAGGAATTGATTGGTGCGTCAATAAAATGGATGAATTATATAACGAATATCACGAAGACAGATACCGTTGTAGTCCGTTATTACGAAAAATGAAAAGAGAAAATAAAACGTTTTTTTAAATGAAGGGTGAAGAAATTCCACATAAAATGTTGTCACAAGACGCATATAGTACTTGGCTAGGAATAGAAATTCTAGAATGTGAAATAGGCAGATGCAAAGTAGCAATGACCATTAGAAAAGACATGCTTAATAGTATGAACAAAGCGCATGGTGGTATTAGCTATTCATTGGCAGATACAGCTTTTGGGTTTACAGCAAATACGCACGGAAATTACGCGGTTTCTATTGAAACTAGCATTAACCATATTGAAGCTCTAGAAGAAGGAGATTATTTAGTAGCGGAATCGGTTATAGAAAAAGTGAATAATAAACTGGGTTTCAATATTGTTGAAGTAAAAAGAGGAAATGATTTAGTAGCTTTGTTTAAAGGGGTTGTTTATCGCACACAAAAACCTTGGGAAGACAATTAATCTATTAAACAATAACCAATCAAAACTCGTAAAATATGAAATGGCAAGGGAGAAGAAAAAGTGACAATCTCGAAGATCGTCGAGGCATGGGAACCAAAGGCAAATTAGCTGCAGGAGGTGGAGTTATAGCAGTGGTTGTAATCCTATTGCAATTGTTTGGTGGTGAAACAGGTCAGCAATTAGCACCAATTATTCAGCAAGTAGGTAATGGCCAAACCACACAACAAGTGGAACAACGTGAGTTGACTAGCGAAGAAAAAACAATGGGAAACTTCATGGCAACAGTATTGGCAGATACCGAAGACATTTGGAACAGATTGTTCAGGGAAAATAACCTCGGTAATTACAAAGAACCAAAAATGGTGTTGTTCACTGACGCAGTTTCAACAGGCTGTGGAAATGCCAGTTCAGCCTCAGGACCTTTTTATTGTCCTGCAGACCAAAAACTGTACATGGATTTAGCTTTTTTCGATGAATTAAAAACAAGATTTGGAGCTAAAGGTGGTGACTTTGCAATTGCCTATGTCACAGCACATGAAGTGGGTCACCATATTCAAACGCTTTTAGGAACTTCCAGCAAAGTGAGGCAGTTGCAACAACAAACCAATCAAACGGAAGCCAATAAACTTTCTGTTGCGCAAGAATTACAGGCAGATTTTTACGCAGGAGTTTGGGCACATCACAACAAACAATATTTACAAGCAGGAGATATAGAAGAAGCAATGAGTGCAGCGAAAGCTGTTGGTGATGATGCTATTCAACGAAGAACGAGAGGAAGCGTTAATTCCGATAGCTTTACCCATGGAACATCAAAACAACGTATGCAGTGGTTTATGAAGGGTTATAATACAGGAGATATAAGAAATGGAGATACGTTTTCGGCACTTTTAAATTAGATATAAAAACGAAAATAGTATAATTAACAAAAACGAAAATAAATTCCCTTTTCTTAGGAAAGGGTTAAGGATAGGAATGAAAGAAGCATATATAATTGACGGCATAAGAACACCAATAGGAAACTACAAAGGCACATTATCTACTGTTCGCACAGACGATTTAGGAGCTGTTGTAATTGAAGAAATCGTAAAACGAAATCCAAGCATCCCAAAAGATGCGTACGATGATGTAATTATGGGATGCGCCAACCAAGCAGGCGAAGATAACCGTAATGTAGCGAGAATGTCTTCTTTATTGGCAGGCTTACCATTTTCAGTACCAGGAGAAACGGTTAACCGTTTGTGTAGTTCAGGATTATCGGCAATTATTCACGCAAATCGTGCAATTAAAGCAGGTGATGGAGATCTGTTTATATCAGGCGGAGTTGAGAATATGACACGTGGACCGTACGTCATTGCAAAACCGTCAAGTGCTTTTGGTAACGATGCTAAAATGTACGATTCCAGTTTTGGTTGGAGGTTTATTAACCCAAAAATGCAGCAAAGGTATGGCACAGATGGTATGGGCAATACAGCCGAAAACTTAGTGCATAAGTATGCTATTTCCAGAGAAGACCAAGATAAGTTTGCACATTGGAGCCAAATGAAAGCGACCAAAGCACAAGAAAACGGAAGACTGGCAAAAGAAATAGTAACCGTAGAAATTCCACAACGCAAAAAAGACCCAATCCAGTTTTCAAAAGATGAGTTCGTTAAACCAACAACCACTTTAGAGATTTTAGGAAAGTTAAGACCAGCCTTTAAAAAAGAAGGAGGAAGCGTAACAGCAGGAAATTCTTCTGGATTAAACGATGGAGCCGCAGCAACAATAATCGCTTCCGAAGATGCAGTAAAAAAATATAATTTAAAACCATTGGCACGCATTGTAAGTTCTGCAGTGGTTGGTGTAGAGCCAAAAATTATGGGAATTGGACCTGTGGAAGCTTCCAATAAAGCATTAGCAAAAGCAGGATTGACTATGGACGATATGGATATCATCGAGCTCAACGAAGCCTTTGCAGCACAAGCTTTAGCCTGCACTCGCGCATGGGGAATTGCAGATAACGACCCAAGATTAAACCCAAATGGAGGCTCAATCGCAATTGGTCATCCACTCGGAGTTACAGGAACTCGCATTGCGTACTCTGCAGCTTTGGAGTTGCAAGAGCAAAACAAAAGATACGCTTTAGTAACCATGTGCATTGGAGTTGGTCAAGGCTATGCTGCCATTATTGAAAATGTAAGTAAGTAGAATGTTTTGGGCGTTACCACAAGGGTCGCGCTTTCACTACTCGCTCTTTTTGAAAAAACCAAAAGGAGCTCAAGCAAACCGTTCAATCGCTAACGCAAACGTTCGGTCTAAAAATAAGATTAACGTCATTTCGAGTGATTCCGATTTTTTTATCGGAATTGTATCGAGAAGACATAAAACAGATTTCCGTTTTCACGGAAACGATAAATAAATTTATCGATGAACAAAATTCAACACTACGTCCAAGGACACTGGGCAACAGGTAAAGAAGAAGGAACACCAATCCTAGACTCGGTAACAGGTGAAGCATTCACCAGTGTTGCAATTGAAGGATTAGATATTCCTGAAATTCTAAATTACGGAAGGACCAAAGGAGGAGAGACGCTACGTAAAATGACGTTTCAAGAGCGTGGTAATATACTCAAAAAACTAGCATTTCACCTCACCAAAAGAAAAGAACAATTCTACGATTTAAGCTATAGAACAGGAGCAACACGAGTTGACAGTTGGATAGATATAGAAGGCGGATTTGGAAACCTTTTTGCTAATGCCTCATTGCGTAAATTATTTCCAAATCAACCTTATCACGTAGAAGGTGACCCAATAGATTTATCTCGTGGCGGACGTTTTATGGCACATCACATCATGGTGCCCAAAAGAGGAGTTGCAGTGCATATTAATGCTTTTAATTTCCCAGTTTGGGGAATGTTAGAGAAATGTGCTGTTAATTGGATGGCAGGAGTGCCTGCAGTTGTTTTGCCTGCACCTTCATCATCATATTTGGCAGAAGCAGTTGCAAAAACAATCATCGATTCTGGTATTTTACCAGAAGGAGCACTTCAAATTATAAACGGAACCGTTAAAAATATTTTAGACACTGTAGAGTCTCAAGATGTCGTAACCTTCACTGGCTCAGCTTCAACAGGTCGATTATTAAAAGCACATCCTAGATTAATTGAAGAATCCGTGCCATTTACAATGGAGGCCGATTCTTTAAATGCATCAATTTTGGGAGAAGATGCCGTTCCAGGAACACCAGAATTCGATTTGTTCATCAAAGAAGTCCGAAAAGAAATGACGGTTAAATGTGGACAAAAATGTACAGCAATCCGTAGAGTTATAGTACCTGAAAGCTTAGTGGAGGACGTTCAAATCGCTTTAGGAAAAGCATTGGATAAAGTTGCCATTGGAGATCCAAGATTAAAAGAAGTAAGAATGGGTTCTTTGGTAAGTCAACAACAGGTTCAAGCCGTTCGAGATTCAGTAAATGATTTAGCCAAAGAAGCACAAATAGTTTACGGTAATTTAGATAAGATAGAAACGATTGGAGCAGATGCTAAAAAAGGTGCATTTATAAGCCCTATTTTATTGAGGGCAGACCATCCTTTCAATAACACGGTAATTCATGAACGTGAAGCATTTGGTCCTGTAAGTACCATAATGCCATATAAAAATTTGGATGAAGCTATCACTTTAGCACAAATGGGTAAAGGCTCGTTGGTGTCTTCCATCGCTACAAACGACGATAAAATCGCTAAAGAATATACCATTAATGCAGCATCGCATCATGGTCGTATTTTAGTGATCAATCGTGAAATGGCCAAACAAAGTACAGGTCACGGTTCGCCATTACCATATTTGGTTCATGGTGGTCCAGGACGTGCTGGAGGGGGAGAAGAAATGGGTGGTTTACGTGGTATTAAGCATTATTTACAGCGTACTGCAATTCAAGGTTCGCCAACAACAATCACAGAAATTACGGGTATTTATCAACAAAATTCAAAATATAAAGAAGCCGAAGAACATCCATTTAAATACCATTGGGAAGACATCAAACCAGGAATGTCTATGAAAACCCATAAGCGAACCTTTACAGATACAGATATAATTAATTTTGCGAATCTCACTTGGGACCATTTCTATGCGCATACAGATATTACGTCTTTAGACGGAAGTATTTTCGAGAAAAGAACAGCTCATGGCTATTTCATAATTTCAGCAGCAGCAGGATTATTTGTCTATCCAAACAAAGGACCTGTCGCAGCAAATTATGGATTAGAAGAAATACGTTTCCTTCGTCCACTTTATCATAATGATACGGTTTATGTACGTTTAACCTGTAAACAAAAAGTAGATAGAGATGTTGCTTCAGCAGAACATCCAAGCGGAATCGTAAAATGGTACGTTGAGGTTTTTGATGCTAATTTTGAAAATAAACCAGAAAAAGATAAGTCCGAAAAAGACAGTCCGTTAGTTGCAATTGCAACCATCCTAACTATGGTTCAGAAAAAGCAGGAGACGTTTGTGGAAATGACTGAAGAAAAGATTGATGAATTATTAAGTCAGCTATCTCAAGACACCAAACCAAAATGGGGAATCATGACACCACAGCACATGGTTGAGCATTTGGAATACACCTATAAAATTGCTTCAGGGGAAATTCAGGATTTTGAAGTGGCAACACCAGAAAAAATTCTCGAAAAAGTACACGCGAGTTTATACAATTATGAAAAGTTCCCAAAAAACACCAATTTCCCATTATTGGAAAAAGACACTTTAGATGATTTAAAACATCCAGATTTGAAAACAGCAATCGAAAAATTTAAGGCACAAAGAGAAAAATATATTGAGTATTTTAAAGAAAATCCAGATGCAAAATTAAAAAATCTAGTCTTTGGAGAATTAAATGGATACGAATCGTATTTGTTGGAGCGAAAGCATCTAAATCATCACTTTGAGCAATTCGGATTAATATAGTTTTGTTACTCCGCACTTGATGCGGAGTGTACTATTAAGAAAAGAATAAATAAAAATTAGGTTTCTGCCTTCGCAGGAATGCCCAAAAATAAAATTATGAGTGACCCACACGTAAAAATTGAAATAAAAAACGAAGTAGGATACATAGAATTTTTTCACCCAGCACACAACTCTTTACCAGGAGATGTGTTGGCAAAACTAGCCAATACAATTACAGAAGCTGGAGAAGATAACAATATTAAAGTCATCGTTTTAAAAAGTGGAGGAGACAGAACGTTCTGTGCTGGAGCAAGCTTCAAAGAATTAATAAATATCAATGATGCAGCAACCGGAAAAGTATTCTTCTCAGGGTTTGCAAATGTGATTAATGCCATGCGTAAATGTCCAAAATTTATCATTGGTCGCATACAAGGAAAAACCGTTGGAGGAGGAGTAGGACTTGCCGCTTCTACCGATTATTGTATGGCTACCAAATTTGCAGCTATTAAATTGAGTGAACTCAATATTGGCATTGGACCATTTGTTGTAGGACCAGCAATAGAACGCAAAATAGGATTAAGTGCCATGTCACAAATTGCCATAGATGCAAACTCATTTTATCCACCAGAATGGGCAAAACAAAAAGGTTTGTTTACTCAGGTTTACGACAGTACAGAAGAATTAGATGAAGCAGTAAAAACAACAGCAGAGCATTTATGCACATACAATCCAGAAGCAATGAAAGAAATGAAAAAGGTCTTTTGGAAAGGTACAGATAATTGGGATGAATTATTAACTGAACGTGCTATAACCAGTGGAAGGCTTGTTTTAAGCCAATTCACAAAAGAGAAGTTAAAAACGTACAAATAAAATCCCTTCCCATCCTTCCCAAAGGGAAGGAATAGATTAAAATGATTAAAAACACAACAATAAGCAATCAACAGTTTTTCTCTTGAAGGGAAATTAAAAAGGAATAATGATATATAAATTCAAAGGTTTTATTCCAGTAGTACACGAAAGCAGTTTCGTGCATCCTTTGGCAGCAGTCACAGGTAATGTCATCATTGGAAAAAACTGTTACATAGGTCCAGGCGCTGCCATTCGTGGTGATTGGGGACAAATTATTTTGGAAGATGGAGTTAATGTTCAGGAAAACTGCACAGTACACATGTTTCCAGGTAAGTCAATTACACTAAAGGAAAGCGCTCACGTTGGTCATGGAGCCATTATTCATGGTGCGAATTTGGGTAAAAATTGTCTCATAGGAATGAATACTGTAATCATGGACGATGCCGACATTGGAGATGAATCTATCGTTGGAGCCATGGCTTTTGTAAAAGCCGAAACTGTTATTCCAAAACGAAGTTTGGTTGTTGGCAATCCGGCAAAAGTGATAAAAGAAGTGACGGATGAGATGATAGCTTGGAAAACCAAGGGTACACAATTATATCAGCAATTGCCTAAAGATTGTCATGAAAGTTTAAAAGAAATTGAGCCTTTAAGAAAGGTTCCAAATAATATGAAAATTCAGGAAGGTGTTTATGACACTTTGAGGGATTTTATGAAAAAATAGAAATAGAAACGTCACTTAGAGTGATCCCGATTTTTGGGATTGTATCGAGAAGTATTCAAAAGTTCTCAATACAAAAATGTAAAAACACAATTTTACTCCAACTGACGAAATATAAATATAAATGTCAAAATTCGAATTGGAAATGCCCAAAATGGGCGAAAGTATAACAGAAGGAACCATTATCAATTGGCTTGTTAATGAAGGTGACAAGTTTGATGAAGGAGATGTTATCCTAGAAGTTGCGACTGATAAAGTAGATAATGAAGTACCAGCACCAGCATCAGGAACATTAACAAAAACACTGTTTCAGGCAAAAGATGTAGTTCCTGTAGGAGAAGTAATCGCTATTTTGGAAGTTTCCGAAGACACAAAGTCTTCAAAGAAAACAGAGGTCATTCAGAGCGATAGCAAAGAATCTCAAAAGAAAGAAAAAGTTTCAAAAAAACCAAAACCAGTTCAACAACCAGCAATAAATACTGGAAGTTTTTCAGTAAACAATACAAACACGTTCTTCTCACCATTAATCATCAAAATAGCAAAAGAACATCACATCAGTTTTGAAGAATTAGCAAGAATACCAGCAACAGGAAACGAAGGTAGATTAAGAAAAAGCGATGTTTTTCAATATATAGAAGATGGTCGTCCATACAAATTCGCACAACCAGTTACACAAGATCCCACAGCATATAGAATTCCACAATTGTCTTTCGATAAAGGCAAGGGAAAAGTTATAGAAATGGATAGAATGCGCCAAATGATTGCAGATCATATGGTGTACTCAAAGCATACGTCACCACATGTTACAGCTTATGTGGAAGCCGATCTTACAAACATGGTTAATTGGCGAAATACCAACAAAGTTGCCTTTCAAGAAAAACATGGAGAACGTTTAACCTTCACACCATTATTCGTAGAAGCAGTAGCAAAAGCGGTTAAAGATTTTCCAAACATAAATGCATCTGTCGATGGAAATAACATCATCGTAAAAGAAGATATAAACATAGGCATGGCAACAGCTTTACCAAGCGGAAATTTAATAGTTCCCGTCGTAAAAAACGCAGATACTAAAGATTTAAAAACCTTGGCCAAAAACGTCAACGCATTAGCAAATAAAGCCAGGGAAAATAAACTCGCTGGAGACGATATAAAAGGAAGCACATTTACAATTTCTAATGTAGGAACATTCGGCAGTGTTATGGGGACACCAATAATAAATCAACCAGAAGTAGCCATTTTAGCATTAGGAATCATCAAAAAACGTCCCGAAGTTATAGAAACAGAAAAAGGAGACGAAATAGCGATAAGAAGTATGATGTATTTGTCATTATCCTTTGACCACAGAGTAGTTGACGGATTTTTAGGAGGAAGCTTCGTACGACGCGTAGCAGATTATTTTGAGCAGTTTGATACTAATAGAAAAATATAAGAACGTAGCGTCACTTCGAGTGATTCCAATTTTTTTCGGAATTGTATCAAGAAGTCTTTAATAATGTTCTCGATATGAAATTGATAAACCAATTTCACTCTAACTGACGAAAAGTATAAAATCATGAGTTACAATATTTCAATACAAAAAACAGAAAATTCAAAAGTTGAAAATATCGATTTCAACAATATTCCTTTAGGAACCACATTCACAGACCATATGTTTATTTGCGATTATGAAAATGGTGAATGGGTAAATCCAAGAATAGAACCCATGGGATTAATACCAACACATCCAGCAGCAATGGCATTGCATTACGGACAAGCCATTTTTGAAGGTATGAAAGCAACAGTAGATGGAGAAGGTAACCCAATGTTATTTAGAGCAGATAAAAACGCGGCACGATTAAATACAAGTGCAGACCGAATGGGAATGCCAAATTTTCCAGAAGAGCTATTTATAGAAGGTTTAAAACAATTGGTAGATTTAGAACGTAATTGGATTCCGCCAACAGATGGAAGTGCACTTTATTTAAGACCATTTATGTATGCAGATGAGCCATTTATTGGCATGCGAGCAGCAACCCATTATAAGTTTATAATCATGGCATCACCAGCAGGTCCTTTTTTTAGTAAACGCATTAAACTATGGGCAGAAAAACACTACATACGTGCAGCAAATGGTGGAACAGGAGAAGCAAAAGCAGCAGGAAATTATGCAGCAGCCATACGTCCAACAGAATTGGCAAAAGCCAAAGGTTACGATCAGGTTTTGTGGTTAGACGCAGTTGAGCATAAGTATATTCAGGAAGTGGGAACGATGAATATTTTCTTCAAAATCGATGGAAAATTCATCACACCAAAACGTGATGGTTCTATTTTAGATGGCATTACACGCATGAGTGTTATCGATATTTTAAAGGATAAAGGGTTTAAGGTTATTGAGCGTACAATTCCCATAGATGAAATCATTGAAGCTTCAAAAAATGGTACATTAGAAGAGGCTTTCGGTACAGGAACAGCCGTTGGTATTGCCTATATTCAAGAGATTGGAATAGAGGGAGAAACCATCCACGTTTCAAAAGATAGTCCTGTTGGGATTGAAGTTAATCAAATTTTAAATGATATCAAGACAGGAAAAATAGAAGACAAATTCGGTTGGATGACAAAAGTGAGTAAAGAATTAGCTTAAAATAATTTGGGCGTTACCACAAGGGTCGCGCTTTCACTACTCGCTTCCCGACGAAAAAGTCGGGAGAGCTCAAACAAACCGTTCAGTCGCTAACGCATGAGTAACCTCACTTCGAGTGATTCCGTTTTTTTATAGGAATTGTATAGAGAAGCATATAAAAAGTTCTCGATACAAAATTGCAGAAAAAGCAATTTCACTCGAACAGACGTAACGATTGTCATTTCTGCGAAAGCAGAAATCCACAGTATAACTAGAATGTTCTAGAATGTTTAATTATTGAGAAAAGATAACCGCTTTCGCGGTCACTAAAGATGAAAAAAGACATACTAAAAAAAGGATTTTCAAAATTATGTACAGCAAAAGCCATGGCAGAACTGTACGAGGAAAACTTCAAACAAGTTTCAAAATATGTACATGCAACATCACGTGGACACGAAGCCATTCAAATTGCTTTAGGAATGCAATTGTTACCTCAAGATTATGCATTTCCATATTACAGAGATGATGCTATGTTGTTGTCGTTTGGTTTAGAGCCCTATGATTTAATGCTACAATTGTTAGCTAAAAAAGATGATCCTTTCTCAGGAGGAAGAACCTATTATTCACACCCAAGTCTAAAAGACGATGATAAACCAAAAATACCACATCAATCTTCAGCAACAGGTATGCAAACCATTCCAGCCACAGGAGTTGCTATGGGATTACAGTATTTGGAAAAACAAGGCTTATCTAATGCCAATGTCATTAAGAGCGATAGCGAAGAATCTAAAGAAAACCCTATTTGTGTCTGTAGTCTTGGCGACGCCTCAGTAACAGAAGGTGAAATAGCCGAAGCCTTCCAAATGGCAGCTTTAAAACAAATGCCAATTTTGTATTTGGTGCAAGATAACGGTTGGGATATTTCAGCTAATGCGGCAGAAACCAGAGCACAAAATGCTTTTGAATATACCAAAGGTTTTAATGGTTTAGAAGCTATCTCTATTGATGGCGCAAATTTCACAGAAAGTTACGAAGCTTTAGAAAAGGTAATTGAAACCATAAGAAAGGAACGTAGACCATTTTTAGTTCATGCCAAGGTTCCTTTGTTAAACCATCATACATCTGGTGTACGTATGGAATGGTATCGCGATGATTTGGATGAAGCACGCTCTCGTGACCCTTACCCAGTATTAAAGCAGCAATTATTAGATGTTGGCTTTACAGAAGAAGAAGTAACTGAAATTGAAAACTCCACAAAAGAGAAAGTACAATCTGACTTCGAAAAAGCATTAAAAGCCGAAGACCCAAAACCAGAAGATTTATTTACCAACGACTTTGTTCCTACAACAATTACTGAAGAAAAGGGAACACGTGCACCACAAGGTGCAGAAAAAGTAGTTATGGTAGATTGTGCATTATTTGCCGTAGAAGAACTGATGAAAAAGCACAAAGAATGTTTGCTCTACGGACAAGATGTTGGAGGACGACTTGGAGGTGTTTTTAGGGAAGCAGCAACATTAGCGCAAAAATTCGGAGACGACAGAGTGTTTAACACACCAATTCAAGAAGCATTTATAGTAGGCTCAACCGTTGGGATGTCTGCAGTGGGATTAAAGCCAATTGTTGAGGTTCAGTTTGCCGATTATATTTGGCCAGGACTAAATCAGTTGTTTACAGAAGTAAGTAGAAGTTGCTATTTAAGTAATGGGAAATGGCCAGTAAGTATGATTCTACGCGTTCCAATTGGTGCTTATGGAAGTGGTGGTCCTTACCATTCATCTTCGGTAGAAAGTGTGGTTACAAATATTAGAGGTATAAAAATAGCCTATCCAAGTAATGGTGCGGATTTAAAAGGGTTAATGAAAGCGGCTTATTATGATCCAAATCCGGTGGTGATTTTAGAACATAAAGGCTTGTACTGGAGCAAAGTACCTGGTACAAAAGGAGCGACATCAATTGAGCCATCAGAAGATTATGTTTTACCATTTGGCAAAGCTTGGGTATTACAAGAAATTTGGAAACAAGAAGATGTTGAAACTTTAACTATTGTCACCTACGGAATGGGAGTACATTGGGCTTATAATGCTTCGGGTGAATTAGGAATGAGAGATCAAATTGAAATTATCGATTTAAGAACCCTTTTTCCGCTTGATGAAGCCACAATCATGAAATCGGTAAAGAAGACAGGAAAGTGTTTAGTAGTCACTGAAGAGCCTGCAAATAACAGTTTTGCAAGAGCTTTAGCCGGAAAAATTCAAGAAGAATGTTTCAAGTATTTAGATGCACCAGTAATGACTATTGGTAGTGAAAATATGCCTGCAATTCCTTTAAATTCAACATTAGAGGAAACGATGATTCCATCGACTGAAAAGGTTAAAGCTAAGATTAAAAACTTGTTAGCTTATTAAAATATGCATTTCTGTCTCTTATACACATCTGACGCTGCCGACG
>CAJXVG010000017.1 GCA_913061495.1 uncultured Winogradskyella sp. | reverse complement strand
CGAGATCAGCCTCGGTCTCGTGGGCTCGGAGATGTGTATAAGAGACAGCTTTATAACCATGAAGTTAATCACAGAGATTTCTTTAGCGCTGCCATATCTGCAGCAGTAGGATCTAATACTTCAGCAAAATTACCAACATTGGAATTTGATTATGGCGGATTGGATTTTGGTAACAGAGATGCCGTATTAGGAACAGCAAAATTATTAGAGGATACGGGAGTAGCTGCTTACAATGGTGCTGGTAGATTACTTAATAACCCTGATTATTTGGTGTTAGCGGGTAAGATAGTTTCTGTTGAAGCTAGACATGCTTCAGCTATTAGAACTTTGATAAATCCAGGTTCAGCAGACTTTGCTGGTGATGATGTTGTAGACCCAGTAACAGGGCTTGACAGAGCATTAGACCCTTCTCAAATTCTAGCTGCTGTTGGTGAAACTGGTTTTATAACTACTCCGTTCACCGCTACAAGCTTGCCGTAATAATCACAACTTAAAAAAAGAAACATTATGAATATTATAAAATTTTTAGACGAATTTACCAACGAGAGTATGTTGGAGAAAAAAACATCGCGGAAAGATGCCTTTAAGACATTTGGTTCTTTAGGAAAAAAGGCAGCTTTAGCTGCAATTCCTTTTGGTTTAGCTTCAATGCCAACTAAATCTTATGCTCAGCAACAACCAGGAGATCCTGTTGCAGCACTACAATTGGCATTAACCTTAGAATATTTAGAAGATGAATTTTACGATTTAGCTCTTCAATCTGGTGTTATTACCGATTCAGCTGTAGAAACTGTTTACATGCAAATATCTCAACATGAGCAAGCGCACGTAGATTTCCTATTTGCTGGTTTAACAGATGCTGGTGTTACTCCAGATGAAAAACCTGAATTTGACTTTACTGCTGGTGGTGCTTTTAATCCATTTGACCCTTCAGATCCTGACGCCTATGCTCAATTATTAGCCTTGGCACAAGCATTTGAAGATACAGGAGTTAGAGCTTACAAAGGTCAAGCCTTAAACCTACAGGGTTCTCCTTTCTTAACAGCCGGATTACAAATTCATTCAGTAGAAGCAAGACATGCTTCTGAAATTAGAAGAATACGGGACCTTAAAGGTTGGATTACAGGTGATGAAAGAGGAGCAGGAATGCCGCCTCAGACTCAACCAGTTTATGATGGTGAAGATAATGTTGAGCAGGCTACCGTAGATGTTACTACACTGGGCTCAGGCTCTCCATTTACATTTAACGCATCAACAGAAGCTTATGACGAACCATTATCTGGTGGTGATGCTTTTGCTATTGCGAGTTTATTCATCGTAGATTAATAAATAATTATATTTAATAAAAAAAGACTGCTCTTGAGAGCAGTCTTTTTTTATTAATATTAAAGAAGTTAATATTAGTTGAAATTTACACTAATACCCAAAGTCAGCTTTAATAGCATCAGCTTGTTCTAACATAAAATCTTTGGTTATACCACCTATTTCTTCCATAACATATGCATCTCTGTAAGTTTTCATAGCTTTTTTGGGCTTCCCGATTTTTTCATAATACATCGCTGAATAATAATTTGCCAGCAACGTTTCAGGATATTGTTGCTTTGCTAATTTTGAAAGATCTTCAAAATATTCCCATTTTTCTTGTTTCTTAATCGCAGCTTCAATAGCATTAAAATCGTTTATGATAATTTGTTTTTCAATACCGAATAAATCTTCAATTTCTTGATATTTCTGAATTAAATATTCTACTGGAGAGCTTTCTAGTTGAAGTATAGATTTATTATATTCCTCTTTACTGATAGGCTGAAACGTAAAGAAAATTTTATCTAATGCTTTAGGAATGGCATGCGCTGGCGTAGTATAGTGATTTGCATCTTCTATTTCGTTATAGGCGTAAAGCAGGTTTGTATTTTCAATCTGGCCTAATTTGGTATTGAGCGCCTTAGTATCTTCCATTATAAATGGCACATCCTTATTTGATGCTGCCATATAATAAAAAATCTTTTGCTCTAAAATACCCATTCGCTTCTCTAAATAACCAGACATTTCTGGAGCAAAATCTGGACTGATAACCACATAACCATTAAATACAGGATCTTCCCTTACTAGATAATAATTAGCAAAATTGGCAGTTTTTCCATGGCCAACAATCACTCTAAAAGGTTCGGTTTTATAATTCTTTTCAATATACTGAACAAGTTCTTTTCCAAAGAATTCAAAAAAATCGGCTCCTTCATCAATCGGTAATGAGTTTTGATTAGAGTACATTAAATCTTTTTCCCTGTCGTCAATTTGGTTAATACCAACCACGATCGATTCTGGTATGTCTTGCCAATAAGAATAATAATCTACATTGCCTGCAACAATTTCAAATAAATAATCGCCATCCAAAACATATATAACCGGATAGGCTTTTTTATCTTGGTCCGAGTAGCCTCTTGGTAATAGTATCTTTAATTCACGGTCTTTGCCCAAGACTTCTGAATAAAGATTTTCTTCAATAACTTGTGAAAATGAATAAATGCTTACAAAGCATACAACGAAAAGTAATTTTAAATTTTGCATAAAAAGGGTAGGTTGTAATTAACAAAAGCAAGGTAAACAATATTTTTATACCGACTTGTTCTTTCTGTTGAATATAGGGAGATAAACCAAAGACAAGCCACCGAGCAACACAATTATTAATGTTTGTGTGGACCACATAATCCAACCAAAAGCTCTGCTCGGTTCTTCCAAAAGTCCGAATAGTGAAAAGGCTATAACAACAGCTTCAGGAAACGACCCAATACCTCCGTTTGTAGCTGCAATACTAAAACTTGCCAAAATAAAGCCGATAAGAACAGGTGCAAATGAAATACTTTCTAATTGAGGTAACGCAAAGGTGGTGACATAAAACATGGATATATACATTATCCATATAAATAAAGTGTGAGCAATAAAAGCCCATTTCTTTTTCATTCTAAAAATACTGAGTGCACCTTCAATTAATCCGCTTAAAAATAATTTCACTTTTAAAGCTAATTTAGATTTGCTTTTTGTGATGAATAAAAGCGCCAAAACACCTATTATTAAAAGAACAATAAATCCAATTACTAAAGTTGATGGATTAAATTTTTCTGCAAAGAAATTGTAAAGAAATTCAAACTCTAAAAAGAAAGCCAAACTAACAATGAGCATAAGCATCATAAAATCTGCTACACGCTCAGAAACAATGGTCCCAAATCCTTTATCAAAAGGAATGCCTTCATAATTGGTTAAAATTGAAGCTCTTGCAATTTCACCAGCTCGTGGAATTGTAAAATTGATAAGATATGCTGAATAAACTGCCATAAAACTATTGGCCAGTTTAGGTTTATAGCCTAACGGTTCTGCCATGAACAACCAACGATATGCTCTGGAAATATGACTTAAAATTCCGAAAACAACACCAAGTCCAATCCAAAAATAATCAGCATCCTTAAAATACTGTAATAACTTTGAAACTGAGATTTGAGATAAAGAATACCAAACCAAAACAACTCCCAAGAGTAATGGCAATACAACTTTTAGGATAGATTTTAATCGGTTCAAGGGTTTATTTTAACAAGTTTGTAGCTTCATCAGGAAACACCAAAGATGGCTTAAAGACTTTAGCCTCTTCAATATCCATAAAAGCATAGGTAATAAGAATTAAAGTATCACCAACAGAAACTTTACGAGCAGCAGCACCATTTAAGGTGATTTCTCCACTATTTCTTGGACCAGGAATACAATAGGTTTCTAAACGCTCACCATTGTCATTATTTACAATCTGGACTTTTTCTCCTTGAATAACATTTGCAGCATCCATTAAATCTTCATCAATGGTTATACTGCCAATGTAATTAAGGTCTGCACCTGTACATTTAACTCTGTGGATTTTCGATTTTACAACTTGAATTTGCATGAGGCAAAGATAATTAATTTAAAGCGATATTATCTATAAGTCTTATATCACCTGCATATACAGCAATAAATGCTCTATATGTTTTTTTTGTTGATTTTTGTTTTACTGGATTTAGGGTTTTTGTGTCTGCAATTATAAAATATTCCAACTCTAAAAGTGGTTGTTCTTTAAATTGGCTTTCAACCCATTCCGATATATTTTTAGCACTTTTTGTGCCAAACTTTTCTTTGGCAGTTTTTAAGGTTTTGTATATAAAGGGAGCTGCTTCCCTATGTGCTTTTGTTAATCTTTCATTTCTAGAACTCATTGCTAAGCCATCTTCAGCTCTGTGGATAGGACAACCTACAATTTCCACAGGAATATGATGAAGCTCTACTAATTTTTTTATGATCTGTAATTGCTGAAAATCCTTTTCACCAAAATAGGCATAATCGGGTTTTATAATTTCTAACAAACGTTTTACAATGGTCCCGACACCGTCAAAATGACCGTCTCTAAATGCGCCTTCCATTTCATACTCTAAGCCATCAAAAGAAAATGATTGTGATTCAACCTTACTTTCATAAATATCTTCTACAGGTGGAGCGTAAACGATAATATTAGTATCAGCTATGCTTTTCAATAATACTATATCAGCGTTAAGAGTTCTAGGGTATTTTACAAGGTCTTCTTTTTTGTCGAATTGTGTAGGGTTTACAAAAATACTGACCACAACGACTTCATTTTGCTTAAAACCTTCCTTTATTAATGATAAATGGCCGTTATGCAATGCACCCATTGTTGGCACAAAACCAACAGAATTGCCCTTAGCCTTTAGGGCTTTAATATGTTTAGACAATGCTGTCTTATCGTAGAAAATATTCAATGTAATAACAAAAAATTAACGCTTGCAAACATAAGATAATACTAGCAATCTGCATAAATTTTTGTAATTTTGCGTGTTTTTACTTTTAATTTTCAAAAGCATTAAGAATTAGCAAACAGGTTTTTATAAGTTTTCGATTTAGAATCGGGTAATTTAGAATCCTGTTTTTTTAACATTATAAACCTTTATACATGAAAGATAAACGAATATTGTATGTGTCTTCTGAAGTCGTTCCATATTTACCAGAAACCGAGATTTCCTCAATGTCCTTTGAGGCTCCGCGAATGGTAAACAAACAAGGAGGCCAGATACGAATATTTATGCCTCGGTTCGGAAACATCAATGAAAGACGTCACCAACTTCACGAGGTTATTAGACTTTCTGGTATAAATCTAGTTATTAACGATTTGGATATGCCTTTGATTATAAAGGTTGCTTCTATACCAAAAGAACGTATACAGGTTTACTTTATTGATAATGAAGAGTATTTTAAACGAAAGGCAACCTTAACAGATGAAGATGGTAAACTTTTCAAAGATAATGACGAGCGCGCCATATTCTTTGCCAAAGGAGTTATTGAAACGGTAAAAAAACTGAATTGGGCACCAGATATCATTCATGTTAATGGGTGGTTAGCTTCGCTTTTACCTTTATACCTAAAAGAATTTTACAAAACAGAGCCTTTATTTACAGAAAGTAAAATTGTAACCTCTGTGTACAATCAAAGCTTTGAGGGCACGTTAGATAAAGACATGCTTAAAAAAATAAGTTTTGACGGCCTGGATGCTGAATTAACAAAGCCTTTAGAAAAACCAGACTATATTAATTTAATGAAAGTTGCTATTGATCATTCAGACGCTATCATCAGAGGATCTGAAGATTTGCCAAAAGAGCTTGATAGCTATATTGAAAATTTAACAAAACCTGTATTAGATTACCATTCCGTTGAAGAATTTGCAGATCCATACACAGAGTTTTACACTAATGCTGTACTAAACAGTTAAAATTACTTATGAAAAAGAATAAATTTGCCCTCCAAATCACGGCCTTTAGTTTAATAGTTATTGCTTTTGTTGGTTGTGACAAGGATTTCGCTACGTTAGAATCTGATATCATTAACGAGGATAATGCCACTAATTTTGATATTGATTCCCAGCGATACGACATAATAACATCCACCAAAGCTTTAGGTCCTGTACAAACTAATGGTTTAGGACTAAACAGCTTGGGTATATATGATGATATTTACGGTAGAACCACATCAAGTTTCGTAACACAATTGTCACTCTCTACTTTTGATCCTAGTTTTGGGGAGGAAGTTGAAATAGACTCAGTAGTTTTAACCATACCATACTTTGCCACAGTAACAGATGTAGATGATGATGGTAACTTTACGTATGAATTAGATTCCGTGTTTGGAAACAACCCAATAAATCTTAAAATTTTTGAAAGCAACTATTTTATCCGTGATTTTGACCCTAATGGAGAATTTAGTGATACACAGGCTTATTTCTCAAATAAGTCTGCTTCAGAATCTGAACAAATCTCTGAAGCAGTTTTAGAAGGTGTGGAATTAGGTTTTATTGAATATAATGACCAAGGCGAGATTGTAGCAATTGATAACATTATAGAAATCAACAATGAAGGTTACATCTTAACAGAGGAAGATAACGACGATGAAGATACTGAGCCACAAGTTACTCAGAGACTTAGCCCAGGATTAAGGGTTCATTTAGACCCAACATTTTGGCAAAACAAAATACTTGATCAAGAAGGAGAGACCGTATTAGGCAGCCAAAATAATTTTTCGGAATACTTTAGAGGTCTTTATTTTAAGGCTGAGACAGTAGATGACGATGGTAGCTTCTTAATATTAAATGCTGGTGCTCAAAATTCAAACATAACTATCTATTATTCTAGCCTCACAACTTCAACAAGCGACGAGGCTAACGCAACAGAGCAGAATACGCTTGTCTTAAACTTTAGTCCCAACCGAATTAATTTCTTTGAGAATAATTTTAATAACATACCATTGAATGATGGCGATGATATAAACGGTGATGCTAGACTCTATCTTAAAGGAGGCGAAGGTGCTCTGGCAAAAATTCAACTTTTTAATGGTGAAAATCCTGACGATGTTCCAGAACTTAACGCCTTTGAAATATTTAAGAACAGTTTTGTAGAAACAGATGCTGATGGTAACTTTGTTTCCCCTAAGCGTTTGGTGAATGAAGCCAATCTTGTGTTTTATGTAGATCAAGAGATAGTAAATGGTCAAGGTTCAGCAAACGGTAGTGAACCAGATCGTATTTATTTATATGACGCAGAGAATAACACACCGTTAATAGATTATTTTTTAGATGCCACAAATAATAGTTTACCTGAATTTTCAAAATTTAGTCATTTAGGACCATTGCAACGTGTAGATGACGAACCTAATGGAAATGGTATTAAATACAAGTTGAAGGTTACAGAACATATAAATAATTTATTGTTGAGAGATTCAACAAATGTGGAGCTAGGTTTGGCAGTTTCATTAAATGTTAATCTTGAGGAACAATTTAATCAAAGACAGGTACAAGACGGAGATAACTCAGATCTAAGAGTACCTGTGAGTTCAGTAATTACTCCAAGAGGAACAGTTTTACATGGTAATAATACCGAAGACGAGAGCAAAAGAGTGTATTTAGAAATTTATTACACCGAACCTAACAATTAAAAAAAACTAGCCTATGTGTGGAATTGTTGGATATATTGGCCATAGAAAGGCTTATCCTATTGTAATTAAAGGCCTTCAAAGACTTGAGTATCGCGGTTACGATAGTGCAGGTATTGCTTTATATGATGGCAATAATATTAAACTTTCTAAGACCAAAGGAAAAGTTTCAGATTTAAAGGATAAGCTTGAGAAAGAAATCTCAACTAATGGCACATTAGGTATTGGGCATACACGATGGGCTACACATGGAGTTCCCAATGATGTCAACTCACATCCACACCATTCAAACTCTGGAGATCTTGTTATTATCCATAACGGGATTATAGAAAATTACGATTCCCTTAAAAAGGAACTAATTAAACGTGGCTATACTTTTAAATCGGATACAGATACGGAAGTATTAGTTAATCTTATTGAAGACGTAAAGAAAAACGAAAACATTAAACTTGGCAAAGCGGTGCAAATAGCATTAAACCAAGTAGTAGGCGCTTATGCTATTGCTGTTTTCGACAAAAATAAGCCTAATGAAATTGTTGTTGCAAGATTAGGTAGTCCTTTGGCTATAGGTATTGGTGAAGATGAGTTCTTTATTGCTAGTGATGCCTCTCCTTTTATAGAATATACAAAAAACGCAGTCTATTTAGAGGATGAGGAAATGGCAATTATAAGACGCGGTAAAGATTTAAAAGTTAGAAAAATTAAAGACGATAAGTTGGTTCATCCTTATGTGCAAGAGCTTCAACTTAATCTTGAACAAATAGAGAAGGGTGGATATGACCACTTTATGCTCAAAGAAATCTTTGAACAGCCAAGTGCAATTTTAGACACTTTTAGAGGTCGTTTATTGAGCAATGAGGCCATAGTAAAAATGGCAGGAGTTGAAGATAATATGAAAAAATTCCTTGCTGCAGACCGAATCATAGTTGTAGCATGTGGTACATCATGGCACGCTGGTTTGGTTTCAGAATATATTTTTGAAGACTTAGCGCGCATACCTGTTGAAGTTGAGTACGCCTCAGAATTTAGGTATAGAAATCCTGTAATCACAGAAAAGGATATTGTTATTGCCATTTCTCAATCAGGTGAAACAGCGGATACTTTAGCAGCCATAAAATTAGCAAAGTCTAAAGGAGCTTTTGTTTTTGGGGTTTGTAACGTTGTTGGCTCTTCAATTGCTAGAGAAACAGATGCTGGTGCTTACACACATGCTGGACCAGAAATTGGTGTAGCCTCAACAAAAGCGTTTACTACTCAAATTACGGTTTTAACCTTAATGGCTCTTAGATTAGCTAGAGCCAAGGGTACAATTTCTAGTTCAGAATTTAGACATTATTTAATTGAACTTGAAACCATTCCTGATAAAGTTGAAGAAGCCTTAAAATCTGACGCATACGTCAAAACAGTATCGGATATATATAAGGGTGCTAAAAACTTCTTGTATTTAGGTCGCGGATTTAACTTTCCCGTAGCGTTAGAAGGAGCTTTAAAATTAAAAGAGATTTCCTATATCCATGCAGAAGGGTATCCTGCTGCAGAAATGAAACATGGACCTATTGCTTTAATTGATGAGCAAATGCCAGTAGTGGTCATTGCCACTAAAAAGGGCCATTATGAAAAAGTAGTCAGTAATATCCAAGAAATTAAATCTCGTAAAGGTAAAATCATAGGAATTGTTACAAAAGGAGATACAAGCGTAAAGGAATTAGCCGACCACATTATAGAAGTGCCCGAAACCTTGGAGTGCTTAACACCGCTTTTAACAACAATACCTTTACAATTATTATCTTATCATATTGCTGTAATGCTAGGTAAAAACGTGGATCAGCCTCGAAACTTAGCAAAATCAGTTACGGTAGAATAACTGACCTATATTATAAAAAATACATTATAAAGCCATTAGATTGAGAAATTTTCAATTTAGTGGCTATTTTTTTTTCATAAAATACTATGCGTGCATAATTTTATGAGAATTTCTTATTGTGTTTTCATATATTTAATTAAATTGCTCGTCTAATAAATTAACTAATTCTCTAAAATGAAGACAATCTTAAAGCTTTTTACAATGCTTTTTTGCGTGGCAGCATTTTCACAAACCACAATAAAAGGTAAAATTACAGACAATACAGGTTTACCCTTACCTGGTGCAAATATTGTTGTAGTCGGTACTACTTCTGGTACTGTTTCAGATTTCGATGGTGATTTTGCTTTAACTGTAGATCAAAATCCTCCATTTTCTATTCGTGTAACTTACACTGGTTTTGAAGATCAAACTATTGAAATTACTTCCAACGACCAAACTGTGAATGTCACTTTAGTTGAAGGCAATGCTCTCGACGAAGTTGTAATTTCCGCTTCAAGAACTCCAGAACGTATTTTTGAGTCACCCGTAACCGTAGAACGTTTTGGTCTTAAAGAAATAAAAAATACAGCCTCTGCCGATTTTTATGGAGGTTTAGAAAACTTAAAAGGCGTCGATGTCAATTCGAGTAGTTTAACCTTTAAATCTGTAAACACAAGAGGTTTTGCCACAACAGCCAACACGCGCTTTATGCAATTAGTTGATGGTATGGATAATTCTACACCGGCTTTAAACTTCCCAATTGGTAACCTCGTTGGAATGGTAGAAACAGATGTTCAAAGTGTGGAGTTATTACCTGGTGCATCTTCAGCCTTATATGGTGCAAATGCGTTTAACGGTATTTTATTTATGCGAAGTAAAAATCCTTTTGATCACCAAGGTATTAGAGCTTCAGTTAAGCAAGGTATAACTACTCAAGAAGCTGCTGGAGATAATGAATATACAGACATAAGCCTTAGTATGGCTTATAAGTTCAGTGATAAATTTGCTGCCAAGGTTAACTTTGGGTATTTAAATGGTACAGATTGGGCCGCAACTAGCGAAGTCGATAGCGATGTCTTAGGAGGTACAAGAGCAACTAACCTAAACTACAACGGTATTAACGTATATGGTGATGAAGTCTCAGCAAATATTAATGACTTAGCTGGTGGTACTGGTATTGTTCCAGATGTATTTGTGAGTAGAACGGGATATAATGAACGTGATTTAACAGAACATAAAGCTCAAAGTATTAAAGCCGATTGGGGATTATATTACCGCCCAATAGCAGATAGTAATTTCGAAATTCAATATGTAGGTAAAGTAGGTACAGGTACAACGATATACCAAGGAACTAACCGTTATAATATTGATGGATTCTTTCAAGAACAACATAAATTAGAAGTAAAGAACGACAACTTCTTTTTAAGAGGTTATGTTGTTGCAGATAAAGCTGGTGACTCTTACGATATGGTATTTACAGGAATCAATATCAACAGAGCATGGAAAAGTGATGAAGACTGGTTTGGAGATTACATAAACACCTACGTCGCTGCAACCTTAGGTGGTGGTGCCACAGACGAGCAAGCGCACGCAGCAGCAAGAGCAGCTGCAGAAACGGGAAGATTTGAGCCAGGCTCAGCAGAGTTTAATAACGCCTTCAATAGAATCATTAAAGATCCAGATTTAGCTACAGGTTCACAATTCCGTGATGCTTCTAAATACTACCATGCTGATGGTAACTATAACTTCAGTGATTTAATAGATTTTGCAGACATCCAAGTTGGTGGGTCTTATAGACAATATAAACTCAATTCTTTTGGTTCCATCTACACAGACTATGACGGAGAAATTGACTATAGTGAATATGGGGTATATACACAAATTCAAAAAGAAGTTGAACTAAATGAAGATATGAATTTAAAAATAACGGCTTCAGCACGTTATGACAAATCAGAATTTTTTGATGGATTTATATCGCCTAGGATATCATTAGGCTTAACCTTAAATGAAAATCATAATATTAGAGCTTCTGCTCAAACTGGTTTTAGAAACCCAACTACACAGGATTTATTTATTGGTTTAGATGCTGGTAGAGCAATCTTAGTGGGCTCTGCTCCAGATAATTTAGATAGATATTCTAGAGATTTCACAGCTAGTAATGGTACTGTTTATACACAAACTGGTGCTGCTGCATATAACAACTCTTATACAGCATCTTCGGTGCAACAATTGGCCGCAACTGGTGATCCTTCTGTTTTAACAGTAGCCAATCCAGACCTTGTATCACCAGAAAAAGTTTCTTCAGTAGAAGTGGGTTATAGAGGAAAATTTGACAAAGTAACCATAGATTTTAGTACCTATTATAATAAATATAAAGACTTTATTTCTTCAGAAGTGGTGATAGCACCATTATATGGTTCTGTGTCAGATGCTTCAGGAGTTGCAGCAATAGCCAATAGTGATTATACCACTTATAGTGCATATACAAACTCTGATGTAGATGTTAATTCTTATGGTGCATCAATTGGTATATCAACTAAAATTTTGAGTGATTTCGATTTAGGCGGAAGTTACACTTTTACAAAGCAAGATTTTGACCAAGCAGCAAATCCAAATTTCGAAACCAACTTTAACACTCCAGAGCACAAATTTAAAGCGCATTTTGGTAACACAGAATTGTTTAAAAATTTCGGATTCAACGTAGCCTATAAATTTAGCGATGATTATTTCTGGGAAGCAACATTTGGAGACGGTATTGTACCAGAATTCCATACTGTAGATGCACAAATTAGCTACACCATTCCGACCTTAAAATCTACGATTAAGATTGGTGGTACTAATATAGGCGGAAAGGAATACTTTACTGTATTCGGGTCTGGCTACATCGGCTCTATGTATTACGCTTCATGGACAATTAATAACTTATAAAAACAGTAAAATGAAAAACATTAAATATATATTATTAACAGCTGTCCTTGTTGGTTTTACAGCTTGTAATGACGAAGAAGATTTTGAAGATCAATTAGACAACCCAATAGAAGAGGTTGCATATCCAGACCTAACTTCTGGTACGGCAGATTTTTCTAATTATGTAGCTATTGGTAATTCATTAACGGCTGGTTTCACGGATAATGCTTTGTTTATAGCAAGTCAAGAAAATTCTATGCCAAATATGTTGGCACAAAAATTTACTTTAGCAGGTGGTGGTACATTTACACAACCTTTAATGGACGACAATATTGGTGGTTTATTATTTGGAGGAAACCAAAACGAAGACGGTAGTTTCGGTCCCAGATTATACTTTGATGGTTCAGGGCCTGCAAGTTTGCCTGGTATGTCATCAACAGAAGCATTTGCACCTTCATTAGGTTCTCAAAACAATATGGGAGTGCCTGGTGCTGCAAGTTTTCACTTGTTATATGATGGTTATGGTAATCCTGCTAATTTATTGACGGATCCTCCTACTGCAAACCCGTATTATGTACGTATGGCATCTGCACCAAACGCCACGATTTTAGGAGATGCTTTGGCACAACAACCAACGTTTGTATCTTTATGGATTGGCAATAATGATGTTTTAGGTTATGCAACATCTGGTGGAGATCAAACAGTGGCTGCAATTACACCTCAAGCAACTTTTGAAGGTTCTATCAATGCGATTGTTGGAGCCTTACAGGCAGCAAATGTACAAGGCGTTATGGCTAATATACCTTATGTTACCACTATTCCACATTTTACAACAGTTCCTTACAACCCACTAGATCCTACAAATCCAGATTTTGGTCCACAAATACCTTTATTAAACTCTATTTTTGGTGCTTTAAATCCAATTTTTAATGCTGTTGATCCTAATAGAGCCATAGTGTTCTCAGAAACAGAGGCCAGTGCAGTAGTAATAAAAGATGAAAGTTTAGATAACATTTCAGGAACTATAATTGCCGCATTAAATGCTAGTCCTACTTTCCCTGGATTTATAGCGCAATTCGGATTACCTGCTGAAGCAGCACCATTAGTAGCTAACCTTTTAGGGGCAACTTATGGACAAACAAGACAAGCTAATGCCAATGATTTATTGGTGTTACCAAGTAGTAGTGTAATAGGAACAGTTAATATGGAATCCGTGGCCGCTTTAATGGACCAAGGACTTCCTCAGGCATTGGCTGGTCAGTTCTCTGTAGAAGGTGTGTCACTACCTTTAGAAGACAAGTGGGTGTTAATACCAACTGAGCAAGATGAGTTACAAATTGCTACTGACAGCTTTAATGAAACATTAGAAGCGGCAGCAACTTCTGCAGGTTTCGCTTTTGTTGATGCTAACTCCTTAATGCAACAATTAGATAATGGTGGTTATTCTGATGGCAACTTTATATTAACTTCTAGTTTAGTCACTGGAGGAGCCTTTTCATTAGATGGTGTTCATCCAACAGCAAGAGGTTATGCGCTATTAGCAAATGAATTCATGAAAGAAATTGATGAAACCTATGGTTCTAATTTTGAAGCTTCAGGTAATTTACTAGATATTGGTAATTATCCTACAAATTACCCGCCTCAATTACCGTAAAAAACATATTTTAGATTAAAAAATGCGCTCTCATATTGAGGGCGTTTTTTGTGCTTAAAAAAGCGACAAATTTTCATCTAATATTAAAATTAAAACCCTTATCTTTGCAGCGCGAAAAACACAGGTACTCAACTTAATTGAGAAAGCTGTTTTTCATATTTAAACTATTGCAAAACAAAAACATATAAGTAATGTCAAAAGTTACAGGTAAAGTTGCACAAATCGTAGGCCCAGTTATCGATGTAGAATTCGCTGCTGGCGCAGAGCTTCCTAAGATTTATGATTCGTTAGAAATTAACAACCAAGATGGTTCTAAATTAGTATTAGAAGTACAATCTCACATTGGTGAAGATACCGTACGTACAATTGCTATGGATTCATCAGATGGTTTAAGTAGAGGGACAGAAGTTGTTGCAACTGGTGCTCCTATCCAAATGCCAATTGGTGAAGATGTTTACGGACGTCTTTTCAATGTGATTGGAGATGCTATTGATGGACTAGGAGATTTACCTAAGGCTGGAGATGCTGGTTTACCAATTCACAGACAAGCACCTAAATTTGAAGATTTATCAACATCTACCGAAGTTTTATATACTGGTATTAAGGTTATCGATTTAATTGAGCCATATGCAAAAGGTGGTAAAATTGGTTTATTTGGTGGTGCCGGTGTAGGTAAAACAGTATTAATCCAAGAGTTGATTAACAATATTGCAAAAGGTCACGGTGGACTTTCTGTATTTGCAGGTGTTGGTGAAAGAACCCGTGAAGGAAATGATTTACTTCGTGAGATGTTAGAGTCTGGTATTATTAAATATGGTGATGACTTTATGCATTCTATGGAAGAAGGCGGATGGGATCTTCAAAAAGTGGACAAAAACATAATGAAAGAGTCTAAGGCTACTTTCGTGTTCGGACAAATGAATGAGCCTCCTGGAGCTCGTGCTCGTGTAGCACTTTCAGGATTAACTATAGCAGAATATTTCCGTGATGGAGCTGGTGACGGTCAAGGAAAAGATGTACTTTTCTTCGTAGATAACATTTTCCGTTTTACACAAGCTGGTTCTGAGGTATCTGCATTATTAGGTCGTATGCCATCTGCGGTAGGTTACCAACCTACATTAGCAACTGAAATGGGTGCCATGCAAGAGCGTATTACTTCAACAAAGAAAGGTTCTATTACATCTGTACAAGCGGTTTACGTACCTGCAGATGATTTAACGGATCCTGCTCCGGCAACAACGTTTGCCCACTTAGATGCAACAACTGTATTATCTCGTAAAATTGCAGAGCTAGGTATTTATCCAGCGGTAGATCCATTAGATTCTACATCTCGAATCTTAGCAGCAGATATTTTAGGCGATGAGCATTACAACTGTGCAACTCGCGTAAAAGAGTTGTTGCAACGCTATAAAGAATTACAAGATATTATTGCTATCCTTGGTATGGAAGAATTATCTGAAGAGGATAAAATGGCTGTAAACAGAGCAAGACGTGTACAACGTTTCTTGTCACAACCATTCCACGTAGCTGAACAGTTTACAGGAATACCAGGTGTATTGGTTGATATTAAAGAAACTATTAAAGGATTTAACATGATTATGGATGGTGAGTTAGATCACTTACCAGAAGCAGCATTTAACCTTAAAGGTTCTATTGAAGAGGCTGTTGAAGCTGGAGAGAAAATGCTAGCTGAAGCGTAAAACTAGTATACAGTTTGCAGTCGCAGTTTGCAGTTTTGCTACTGAGTACTGAATACTGAATACTGAATACTAAAAAAAACTATGTATTTAGAAATTGTATCACCAGAAGCCACATTATTTAGTTCAGAAGTTGATTCTGTAACTGTACCAGGTATTAATGGTGAGTTTCAAATGTTGAATAATCACGCACCTATTGTATCTATACTAAAAAAAGGCACAATAAAAATACACACACATACGCAAAGTCATTTAGTGTTTGATGAACTTCACGCTGAAGTAAACCCTCATAACGACGATGATAATGTATTGACTGTTCAGATTAATTCTGGCACTGTTGAAATGAAAGATAATAAGGTGATTGTATTAGCTGATTAAGTTTTCACTTTTATAAAATAAAAAGCTTCAACATTAGTTGAAGCTTTTTTTATTCAATATACTTTCTTAATCACATTGGTTACAATTCCCCAAATCACAAAATTATTGTCTTCTGTGACTTTAACAATTGGGTAATTAGGATTTTCGGGTTGCAACCAGATTCCTTCATGGTTAACCTTTAAGCGTTTTACAGTAAATTCACCATCTAAAAAACAGACTGCTATTTTATTATTGGCTGGTTCTAAACTTCTGTCTATAACCAACAAATCGTTATCGTCTAAGCCAGCACCAATCATAGATTGTCCGCTTACTCTTGCATAGAATGTCGCTTCCTTGTTTTTTACCAACTCATCGTCTAAAGACAAACGTTCTTCTTTAAAATCTTCTGCTGGCGAAGGAAATCCTGCTGAAATACCTGTGTCAAAAAAGTTTGTGCCAGCTCCTTCAATGACTTCTGGTATAAAAAAGGTAAGATGTTCTGATTTATGTGTTATCATAGAAAAATTTACTTTTTATTTCCGCAAAAGCGGTAACTCCATTAATTTAAACCATTCTTAATTAGGTTTCGGTTTTGCTCAACTTTATAAAATTATTTTACCACAATGACATCACTAATCTTAGTTGTATATCTCGGTGACAATCGTTCTTGGCGCATTTTCCATGTACGTTCCAAATCTTGATTGCCTAGCTTAATTTTATAACTCTTGTACTTTTTATTAATATTATCTATTGCAGACATCAAGGGTTTATGCTTAGGGTCTTCTTTATTAAACAAATTTAACTGATAATTATCCGTTTGTACTATACCAGTAACAATAACTCCAGCTTTTTTATATTTAATTCCAGGCTTAAAGATTGACTTTACCGCATTTACAGCTTGTGTACTAATCAACAAAGAAGAATCTGTAGGATACGGAAAACTTACCATTTTACTTTCTCTGTGTTGCTCTAGGTCTTTTTTATGTCTATCACTATTCAGCATTACAATAACCATGTGGCAACTTGAACCTTGCTTACGTAATTTCTCAGCACAACTTGTTGCAAATGTAGAAACCCGTTCTTTAATGTAATTGAGATCATCATAGGTATAATCGAAACTTCGAGTTGTAGCAATAGCACGTTTTGTTTTAGGTTCGTCTAAAAGAATTTTAGGAACACCTTCTAAATCTTTTTTAAGTTTCCACTCTGTAATAGAAAACGTCTTTCTCACCCAATCATCTGACAACTGTGTGAAATCATAAGCGGTTTTACAGCCTTTTTCTTTTAGTCGTTTCTGTATGCCTCTTCCAATTCCCCAAACATCTTCTAGCTTTATCCATTTTAAAGCTTTTATTCTAGATTCATCTGAATCTATAACGTAAACTCCTTTGGTTTCTTTAGGAAACTTACGTGCAATTTTATTTGCGACCTTACTTAACGCTTTTGTTGGAGCTACACCAACGCAAGTTGGAATGCCTGTCCATTTTAGGATCCGTTTCCTTATTTGATTTCCGTAATCATAGAAATCATAATCTTTAAAACCTTTGAACTGAAGAAAAGCTTCATCAATACTGTAAACCTCAACATCTGGAGTGAACTGTTCTAGTATTTTCATTACACGGCTACTCATATCTCCGTATAATGGGTAGTTAGAAGACAGTACTTTAATATTGTTTGCTTTACAGAAGCTTTCCCATTTAAAAATAGGTGCTCCCATTGGCAGACCAATAGTTTTAGCTTCATCACTACGCGAAATTACACAACCATCGTTATTGCTTAAAATAGCAATAGGCTGATGTTGCAGGTTAGGGTTAAAAACCCGCTCGCAAGAGGCATAAAAGTTATTACAATCTACTAAGGCATACATAGATTGTAAAGATATGTATTTTACATACATTTGTTATTGATGGTACTACCCAAAAAACTATATAAAAAACTGCAAGACCGAAAAGCCAACAATGCGTTTAGGCAACTTGGCTTAAATTATAATTTGGTAGATTTTTCGTCAAATGATTATTTAGGATTTTCAAAATCTGAAACTATTTTTGATGCTGCTTACAATTATTTGATTGACAGAAAACTAAAAACAAATGGAGCCACTGGCTCTCGTTTACTTTCAGGGAATCATTCAATATATACTGAACTAGAGTCTCAGCTTTCAACTATTCACAATTGTGAAGCGGCTTTGATTTTCAATTCAGGCTACGATGCCAATATTGGATTTTTCTCATCTGTACCTCAACGTGGTGACATTATTTTTTACGATGAATATTGCCATGCATCCATTAGAGATGGCATAAAAATGAGTAATGCTAAAAGCCATAAGTTCTTACATAATGATTTAAGGGATTTAGAGAAAAAGATTCTTCGCTTTGCTCTGAATGACAACACTGATTTTTATATTGTAACTGAATCTGTTTTTTCAATGGATGGCGATTCACCAGATTTGGTAGAACTCTCAAAATTATGTGACACACACAACACTAATCTCATCATTGATGAAGCCCATGCGCTTGGAGTATTTCAAAAAGGCTTAGTACAACAATTAAATCTTCAACAAAATGTCTTTGCTAGAATCATCACTTTTGGAAAAGCACTGGGTTGCCACGGAGCAGTTATACTAAGTTCAAAGGATTTAAAAGACTATCTCATTAACTTTTCACGTTCCTTTATTTATACTACCGCTTTACCACCACATTCCGTAGCAACCATTAAAATGGCTTATGATGAATTAACCTCTACTAAAAACATTAAAAAGCTTCAGGAGAATATTTCATTTTTTAAAACAGAAATAAAACGGATAAACTTTCAAGATAAATTTATTTTTAGTGATTCTGCCATTCAATGTTGTATCATTCCTAATAACGAAAAAGTAAAATCTGTAGCCAGTACACTTCAAGATTATGGCTACGATGTTAAACCTATTTTATCTCCAACCGTTCCCAAAGGAAAAGAACGCTTACGTTTTTGCATACATAGTTATAATTCAAAGAAAGAAATTTCGGAAGTCTTGACCTTGTTAGCTACCTTTGCTATGCAATGACAGACACATTTGTAACCATAGCCAGATTTCAATATTCTTCTGAAGCAGAAATTGTGAAAGGCCGTTTAGAGGCTGATGGCATTCAGGTTTTTCTAAAAGATAATATTACCATAGATACAGATCCTTTGGTGAGCAATGCCATTGGAGGCATCAAACTAAAAGTGCTTTCAAAAGACGAAAAAGAAGCAAAAGAAATTCTGAAATCTATAAAAGTACACTCCTTGGATGACAGTGGAAATCCCATTATTTGTCCTAATTGTGGCAAACAAGAAGTAGAAATGTATTCTTCTATTGATAGTTTAAAATCATTTATGTCGTTTTTAGTCGGTATTGTAACATTTACGCTTCCGTTTCATACGCGCTATAAATATGTTTGTGAAAATTGTAAAACTGAATTTCCAATTAAATAAGATTACCGTTTACACTCCAAATAAATATGAACACTTACTTTATAACAGGAATTTCAACTGATGTCGGAAAAACAATAGTTTCGGCAATTTTGGTCGAGGCCTTACAAGCAGATTATTTTAAACCAATACAAGCAGGTGAACTACATAATTGTGACACCCAAAAAGTGCAGCGATTGGTTTCAAATGCTAAATCTGTTTTTCATCCAAATAGTTATGCCTTACAAACACCTATGAGTCCTCATGCAGCAGCAGAATTAGATAAAATAAGCGTAGATTTAAAAAAAATAAAACGCCCTAAAACTAAAAACAATTTAGTAATTGAAGGAGCTGGCGGTTTAATGGTTCCTTTAAATAATTCTGAAACCATATTGGATCTCATTCAACCAAAAGACAAAGTCATTGTGGTGTCTCGTCACTATTTAGGCAGTATTAATCATACGCTTTTAACAATCAATACTTTACAAACTAAAGGTTTTGACCTCGCTTTAATTTATAGTGGAGATGAACATAAATCTACGGAATCCATAATTAAAAAAATGACTGGAGTAAGTGTAATTGGTAGAATAAACGATGAGCCTTATTTTGATAAAAACGTTATTAAAGAATATGCTGAAAATTTCAGAGATAAATTAATATGACACTAAAAGAACGCGACAAAAAACACCTGTGGCATCCACTAACCCAGCACCAACTCCACCCAGAAAGTGTTGCAATAGTAAAAGCTGAAGGTTGCACATTGCAAGACGAAGACGGCAACACATATATAGATGCCATTGCCTCGTGGTACACATGTATGTATGGACACTGCAATCCTTATATTACTAGCCGTGTTTACGAGCAAATGCAGACTTTAGACCAAGTTGTGTTCAGTAGTTTAACCCACGAGCCTGCTATAAAATTATCTGAGGCTCTTATTGATATATTACCTGATAATCAAAAAAAACTGTTCTTCAGTGATAATGGATCTACTTCTGTAGAAGTGGGCATTAAAATGGCATTACAATATCATTTCAACAAAAATGAAAAACGAAATGTTTTAATCGCTTTTGAAGATGGTTTTCACGGAGATACTTTCGGAGCCATGAGCGTTTCTAGTCTGTCGGTTTATAACGGACCGTTCAAAGATTTCTTTATTGAAGTAAAACGTATTCCGACACCAAATGGAGACAATCATGAAGAAATTTTAAGTCAACTCAAAGGCTATTCAGCAGAAAACAATGTTGCCGCTTTTGTTTATGAACCTTTAGTGCAAGGTGCAGCTGCAATGAAAATGCACAATGCTAATGGTTTAGATGCTATTCTAGAATTTTGTAAAGAAAAAAATATAATCACAGTCGCAGACGAAGTGATGACAGGTTTTGGCAAAACAGGGAAACATTTTGCATCGCTTCATCTTAAAAATCAACCTGATATTATTTGTTTGAGTAAAGCTTTAACTGCAGGATTACTGCCAATGGCTATTACAAGTTGTTCTCAACATATTTATGACGCTTTTTTAAGCAGTGATATTACCAAAGGATTTTTTCATGGCCACACCTACTCTGCCAATCCGTTGGCATGTACAGCCGCTTTAGCCGGAATTGAGCTTTTAAAATCTGATGCTATTCAGAATAATATTAAAAGAATTATCAGTTCTCACAAGGCTTTTGGTGAGCACATTAAAAAACATGCAAAAGTTGCGAGTATTCGTCAAATGGGAGTAATTTTCGCATTGGATTTAAACATCCAAATGGAACGTTACGGCAACTTGCGCGATCAACTTTTAAAATTTTTTATGGATAACGGTGTTTTTTTAAGACCGCTTGGTAGCACCATTTATATTTTAGCTCCTTATGTGATTACAGATGCTGAATTGGAAAAAATCTATTCAACTATTGAGGCTGCTTTAAATAATTTATCATCTTAAACTTGTTTCAGGATCTCATTATAGATTCCGTATCAAGTACGGAATGGCAGCTTTATTATTCCGTTTTAAGTTAAAGAAATCTTACTTTTGTTTTAAACAAAATAACCATTGCAACAACCCATTTCTATAACGGCAATTTCATCAATTTCACCCTTAGGTTTTCAATCTGGATCTATTTGGAAAAACTACAAATCCAATAATCATTTTTTTACTGAAAAAGAAGGAAATTTAATTGCACAGTTACCTCTTGAAGCAAAGCAAGAAATTGAAATGTTAAGAAACTCGAATTCTAAATACAAAAATTTAGATGATTCTGTTTTATTTGGGATTTTTGCTGCGCGTGAAGCTATAAAAAAAGCTGGTTGGAAAGCATCTGATAATTTTGGAATCAATATCGGTTCCTCGAGAGGAGCTACAGGTTTATTTGAAACCTATTTTGAAGATTTTCTAAAAAACAACAAAGCACAAACCTTAAGTTCACCCACTACAACATTAGGAAATATCTCATCGTGGATTGCACACGATTTGCAAACCAAAGGTCCTGAAATCTCGCATTCTATAACCTGTTCAACAGCATTACATGCTATGCTTAACGGTGTTGCTTGGCTCAACTCTGGCATGTGTAATAAATTTTTAGTTGGTGGCAGTGAAGCACCTTTAACACCTTTTACTATAGCACAGATGAAGGCTTTGAAAATTTATGCAAGAGGAAATGACCTTTTGAAGGTACTCAAAGAAACATTTCCATGCAAAGCATTAGACTTCAACAAAAACGAAAATACTATGATTCTTGGAGAGGCTGCTGCAGTTGCATGTTTAGAAAAAGGAAAGGCTAAAAATGCCCTAGCTTATATAGAAAATATTGGCTATGGTACCGAACTGCTAAAACACAATGCTTCTCTATCAACAAATGCCGATTGTTTTCAACGTTCAATGGCAATGGCTTTGGGCGAGTTAAATCACGAAGATGTTGATATTATAGTCACTCATACACCTGGAACCATAAAAGGGGATTTGGCAGAATACAATGCCATAAAAAAGATTTTTTGTAACAAAATCCCTGCATTAACTACTAATAAGATGAAAGTAGGTCACAGTCTGGGTGCTTCCGGATTACTAAGTATAGAAATGGCCGTACTTATGCTTAACCATCAAACATTTATTGACATTCCGTATTTGGAGCAATCGCATCCAAAAAAGATTTCAAAAATTATGATCAATGCCGTAGGCTTTGGTGGTAACGCAGTGAGCGTTTTACTTTCAAAATAAAATTGTGTAATCTTACAATGGTCGTATATTTAGAAACGCATTAAATCTTTTGAGTTATGGCAGAATGGTTTTCAAATTTAGAATTTCTACCAAAAATGTATTGGCTTGTCGCCATTATTGGCTCGCTTGTTTTCACAATTGTAATGATTATGTCTTTTACAGGAGGAGATGCTGATGATATTGGTGATATTGACTCTGATATTGATGCAGGAGCTGGATTTCAATTTATCTCATTTAAAAATCTTGTTGGCTTTTTTACCATTTTTGGCTGGAGTGGCATTGCTTGTATTGATGCTGGTCTATCCAAACCGTTAACTATTATAATATCTATAATTAGCGGTTTGTTAATGATGGTAATAATGGCTGCGCTCTTTTTCTTCATTAGCAAACTTACGGATAGTGGCACTTTAAAATATAAAAATGCACTCGATGCTGTTGGTGAAGTGTATTTAACTATTGGAGCAGATCGCTCTAGAATGGGAAAAGTCACCGTGAATGTACAAGGTACGAGCCGAGAATTAGATGCGCTCACAGATTCCTTTACCGAATTAAAATCTGGGACTATTATAAAAGTTGTGGACGTAACATCTAACGGAATTCTTATCGTGGACCAAACACGAAAACCTATTGAACCTTCTCGTATTCAAAATGAAGAATTGTCTGAGGGAAAAAGAAATTTAATTGGTAATGAATAAAGTTGTCAAATACCTATATGTTGTCAGTTCGAGTGATTTTGAAATATTAAAAATCGTATCGAGAACTAATTATATTTTGACACCTTCTCTATACTAATTTTACTCAAAGTGACGGACTTACATAACAAATTTAAATAACCATAAAAACTAAACTATATGAACTTACTAACCATTCAAGAAAATATAAATATGGAAGGCTTTGGCGGACCAATGCTACTCATATTTGTAGTACTATTTATAATATTAACTTTAATAATACTCGTAAAACGTTACAAGCGTTGTCCTTCTGACAGAATTTTAGTGGTCTATGGTAAAGTTGGTGGAGGTCAATCTGCTAAATGTATTCATGGTGGCGCAGCCTTTATTGTGCCTGTTATTCAAGATTATGAATTTTTGGACCTAACACCAATTTCCATTGAGGTTAATTTGATAAATGCATTGTCAAAACAGAATATCCGAGTTAATGTACCTTCACGTTTTACGATTGGTGTTTCCACAGAACCTGGTGTTATGCAAAATGCTGCAGAACGTTTGTTAGGATTGGGAGCACAAGACGTGCAGGAATTAGCTAAAGAAATTATTTTTGGGCAGTTACGTTTGGTTGTTGCTTCAATGGATATTGAGGAAATTAATAATGATAGAGATAAATTCTTAACCAATATTTCGCAGTCTGTTGAAACAGAATTAAAGAAAGTAGGTTTAAAGCTGATTAACGTTAATATTACAGATATTGTTGACGAGTCTGGCTATATAGAAGCCCTTGGTAAAGAAGCAGCAGCTCATGCCATCAATGCAGCACGTAAGTCGGTTGCAGAAAAAACCAGAGATGGATCTATTGGTGAAGCCAACGCAAAACAAGACGAACGTTCTCAAGTTGCCGCTGCAAATGCACAAGCCGTAGAAGGTGAAAACACCGCAAAAATTTCAGTAGCAAATTCAGATTCGTTACGTCGTCAACGTGAAGCAGAGGCAGAACGTGTGGCAATTGCTTCAGAAAAAGTACAGTCTGCAAAGGCCTTACAAGAATCTTATGCTGCAGAGCAAGAAGCAGAAACAGCAAGAGCTGAGCGCGAGCGTTCTTCTCAAATGGCTGATGTTATTGTACCTGCTGAAATTGATAAACGTAAAGCTGAAATTGATGCTGAAGCAGAAGCTGAGCGTATTAGAAGAAAAGCAAAAGGGGAAGCAGATGCTATTTTATTCAAAGCACAAGCTGAAGCACAAGGACAATTTGAAGTATTAACAAAACAAGCCGCTGGTTTACAAGAAATCGTTAAAGCTGCCGGAAACAATAGTAGAGACGCTGTTTTATTATTGATTGCAGATAAATTACCAGAGTTGGTTAAAACACAGGCGGAAGCGATTAAGAATATTAAAATTGATAAAGTAACGGTTTGGGATAATGGAGCAAATGGTGAGGATGGAAAATCATCAACGGCTAATTTCTTATCTGGTATGTACAAATCGGTTCCTCCATTGCAAGAAATGTTTAATATGGCTGGTATGGATTTACCTGAATATTTAAAAGGTAAAGACAAAAAAAACATTGAAGCGGATGATGCTGAAATCGATAAGTCTTAAAAGAAATAGTAAATCTTATTTTGAATAAAATAATATATAAAAGACTACTACCAACTACAAAATTAATTTATGGTGCTGGTCTTTTTATAATTGGGCTAATTAGTATCTCACAAAACTATTACAGTATTACATTCTGCGTAATAGGTGTTTATTTCTTTAAAACAGAAGGTATTGAAATAGACTTAAAAACTAAAAAATATAGAGAAACTATTAATTTGTTCAATTTTAGTGTTGGGAGTTGGAAAGATTTTCCTGAGATAGATTACGTATCGGTTTTTAAAACCTCCCAAACCACAAGAATATGGGTGTCTACTGCTAGCACTAATGTGACTAACACAGAGGTAAAGGTTAATTTGTTCTATGATACTAACCAAAAAATTGAAGCTTACAATACCCAAGATATTGAGTATGCTTTTGAAATTGCAAAACAAATTGCAACAGTATTAAATGTTGATATTTTAGACGCAACAGAACGAGAATCTAAATGGTTATAACTATTTGGTTTCACTAAGACATTAAGTTATATGAGCGAAGTAAGACACAAGACGAAACCATCAAAAACATTAAAAAAGGTAAAGTTAACGTTTGGGAAAATGATGGAAGAAAAAAGGTAAGGATAAAAAAGAGATTGAAACAGATGATGCTGAAATTGAAAACTCTGAAAGAAAATAAAACTCAACTTTATTGTTATAGAAAAAAGGCTTCAATAAATATTGAAGCCTTTTTTTATTTAAATAACAGTTATTATTTACAGTTTGCTGTAACTTCCAATTTTTCAAACAACAATATAAAAGAAGTAGCAGAAACTGTAGTAGTGACGTTGGTAATACCGTTAGTACATTTTCCGTTAAGTTCTTTTAGTGCAGCTTGAGCTTCTTTTTGTGCATCCATTGGGCTAAGGCCAAAGACGTTAGTATTTTTCTTTGTCACGCTTACTTCTTTTCCCGCATTAGCATAAGTGGATGGTGTTGACACGTAGCCAACTGCACCACAACTAGTTAACAAAAATGTTGATGCAATTGATAAAATAAGTAATTTTTTCATAATAAAATAAGTTTTAAATTAGTCTTAAACGTAAGAAATTACCCAGTATTACAAAAATTTCCCTGTATTAATTCTGTATTTTATTAAAGTTAGAAAAAATCTTCTTTTCATAATTATTTTAAATCCTTATAACTATTTTTGTTTCACTAAGACATTAAGTTATATGAGCGAAGTAAGACACAACTGGACAAAAGAAGAAATTCTAGATATATACAACAAACCTTTAATGGAACTGCTTTACGAAGCAGCAACAGTACATAGAAAGCATCACGACCCAAATACGGTTCAGGTTTCTACGTTATTGTCTATTAAAACAGGTGGATGTCCAGAGGATTGTGGATATTGCCCTCAAGCTGCACGTTACCATACTGATATTGAGGGAAACGATTTAATGACTGTTCAGCAAGTAAAAGCGCAGGCTTTACGTGCTAAATCATCGGGAAGTTCTCGTGTTTGCATGGGAGCTGCATGGAGAAATGTAAAAGATGGACCAGAATTCGATCAAGTTTTAGAGATGGTACGTACCATTAATAAACTAGAAATGGAAGTATGTTGTACGCTTGGTATGGTTACCGAAAATCAAGCGAAACGTTTAGCTGAAGCCGGACTTTATGCTTACAACCATAATTTAGATTCTTCAGAAGAATATTATAAAGAAGTAATTTCTACACGTGGATTTGAAGACCGATTAGAAACTATAGATAATGTTCGCAAAACCAATGTTACCGTTTGTTCTGGTGGAATTATAGGCATGGGAGAAAAAGAGGAAGATAGAGCCGGAATGCTTGTGGCACTTTCAACTTTAAATCCACAACCAGAATCTGTACCAATTAATGCTTTAGTTGCCGTTGAAGGAACACCATTAGAAGAGCAAGAACCAATTTCAATTTGGGATATGTTGCGTATGGTAGCAACCACACGTATCGTTATGCCAGAAACGCAAGTACGTTTGTCAGCTGGTAGAACCCAAATGACGCGCGAAGGTCAAGCTATGTGTTTCTTCGCTGGAGCCAATTCAATCTTTGCAGGAGATAAATTATTGACCACACCAAATCCTGATGTTAGTGAAGACATGGAAATGTTTAAACTACTGGGATTAAATCCGCAAAAGCCATTTATCAAAAAAATGCAGCCTACTTCAGTTGAAGCTCAAGATTCAAAATATCAACCCTTAGGAGAAAAACCCAAATGGTCGCGTCCAGATCATAAAATTGAACGCAACGAAGATGCCAAACAAAAAGCAAAGGTTTTAAAATGATTCCATAAACTTCGTTTTATATTATACTTTGTTTGGTAACGTTTTCTTAACTTTGCTCATTAAATTTTTTAACTTTTGAAATTAAATCTTCAACAAATTCCTCGCGTTGAAACCATAACAAAAGAGGATTTCATTAAACATTTCTTTAAACCACAAAAACCTGTGGTTATTGAACGTTTTATTGAAGATTGGCCTGCATATTCTAAATGGAATTTAGAGTACATAAAAGAGGTTGCCGGTAATAAAACCGTACCCTTGTATGATGATAGACCAGTAGATTATGAAGATGGCTTTAATGAGCCACATGCCAAGATGAAGATGAGCGATTATGTAGATCTTCTAAAACGAGAACCTACAAAATTCAGGATTTTTCTTTGGAATATTCTAAAGGAAGTTCCTCAACTTCAAAAGGACTTCAACTATCCAGATTTTGGATTAAAACTTATGAAAAGACTGCCCATGTTATTTTTTGGTGGCAAAGACTCTCATACGTTTATGCATTACGATATTGATTTGGCCAATATTTTCCATTTTCATTTTGAAGGAAAAAAACAATGTATCTTATTTGACCAAAAACAAAACAAATACCTTTACAAAGTACCTCATGCACTCATTACAAGGGAAGATATTGATTTTTCTAACCCAGATTTTGAAAAATGGCCAGCTCTAAAACATGCCAAAGGTTGGATTTGTGATTTAAGCCATGGAGAAGTTTTGTATATGCCTGAAGGTTATTGGCATTACATGAAATATATAACTCCCGGATTTTCAATGAGCCTTAGAGCAATTGCCCGAAATCCTAAAAACCTAGGGAAAGCAGTTTACAATGTCCTTATAATGCGAAGTATAGACACTGTCTCTTATACACATCTCCGAGCCCACGAGACCGAGGCTGATCTCG
>CAJXVG010000016.1 GCA_913061495.1 uncultured Winogradskyella sp. | reverse complement strand
GAGACAGCTATATAGTAATATGAAAACGGTTCAGACTTAGGTCTGTTGGTTTTTATTTTTTTGGTTTGTGAATTATTATTGAAATTTCCTATTGAAAAATAGTTTTCGAACCCTTCTGCCGTATATGTAAAAGATACTTCCATCCATTCTTTAGTATTGCTGTAAAATTCTTTACTAAAAGTTGGACGGAATTTTACGTTTCGATGGCGTTTTGCAATTCCTTTAGCATTAATATATGTTCGGCTTTTAGAATTTGTAAACTTGTCAGAATACATCATTACGCCTAACTCTTTTAGAGCGTACTTAGAGTTTTCTGCTAAGCTTATGTAGAATTTTACTTGGTACTTCTTTCCTCTTTTTAATCTTCTTTTTAGTTTTCCTTGAATATACTCTCTATAATCTTTTTTCATATAGGCATAGATTCCAGCATACCCATTTCCAGTCTTAGCTTTTTGTTCTCCAACAAAATTTTTGAATCCCATTTTTTCACTGCAAACATTAAAATAATCTGTCGTTCCATTATTGGGAATTGTCCAGTTTTTAACGTTCTTATGGAAAAAACTAATTCCTCTAGGGCAATCGTAAAAATCTTCAAAACTAGGGTTAAGAACTAAATTTTGACTGTATGAAAAACAACACAGAAAAAGAAAGTGAATAATAGTTGCGTGTTTCATATTTATTCAACAAAGTATTCTAATTTTTACGCTTTTATATCTTTAAGTTTCAACTGTAAACTAATATTACCATTCCAATGATTTTCATCAATAGAATAAACGGCACTAAAAGGTCTTTTACTTTTAATAATTTCAATTTTAACACCCAAACCAAATCCTATACAAACAATCTTATCATTAAATGATTGTGTGGCTGTAAAGCGTAGATGTTTATCACCTTCCCCAACACATTTCCCGTAACCTGTATCCTTTATTTCTTGTGTCATAAAAACAGGAGACATATTGCCTGGTCCAAAAGGAGCAAACTGTTTAAGAATTCGCATTAGTTTACCATCTATTTCTGAAAGTTCAATTTGCATATCTACCCTTAATTCTCGTGTCAATAAATTTGCATCTATGCTTTCTTTTACAACACTTTCAAACTTTGCTTTAAAGGCTTCATAATTTTCTGGTAATAGAGTTAAACCTGCTGCATATTTGTGTCCTCCAAATTGTTCAATGTATTCACTGCATGCTTCCAATGCATTATAAACATCAAACCCGGAAACCGAACGTGCTGAAGCGGCTAATTTATCTCCACTTTTGGTGAAAACTAATGTGGGTCTGTAATAGGTTTCAATTAAACGTGATGCTACAATACCAATGACTCCTTTGTGCCAATTTTCGTCATAAACTACCGTAGTAAAGCCTTTTTGTTCATTGTTTTCTTCAATTTGAATTAAGGCTTCTTCGGTAATTTGTTTGTCAGTTTCGCGACGATCTGTATTAAATTCGTCAATTTCTACAGCGTATTTTGCGGCTAGATTAAAATCAGTTTCGGTTAAAAGTGTTACAGCGTGATTGCCGTGTTTCATTCTTCCGGCTGCATTAATTCTTGGTGCAATTATGAAAACTACATCTGTAATTGTTAATTCATCTTTTTTAACCTCAGCAATAATAGCTTTCATTCCTGGCCTTGGATTGCTATTAATTACCTGTAAGCCAAAGTAGGCCAATGCTCTATTTTCACCAACAATAGGAACAATATCTGCACCAATAGCTGTTGCCACTAAATCGAGATACTCAGTTAAATCTTCGACCGTTTTTCCCTGTTTTGATGCTAATGCTGTAATTAATTTAAAGCCCACTCCGCAGCCGCAAAGTTCTTTAAAAGGATAATCGCAATCGTCTCGTTTTGGGTCTAAAACTGCAACAGCATTGGGGATTTTATCTCCAGGCCTATGGTGGTCGCAAATAATAAAATCAATGTCTTTTTCTTTAGCGTAACTCACTTTATCGATGGCTTTGATGCCACAATCTAATGCAATGATTAACGAAATGTCATTATCATGCGCAAAGTCAATTCCTTTGTATGAAATTCCGTAACCTTCGTCATAGCGATCTGGAATGTAAGTTGCAACAAACTCGGTTCTGGTTTTTAAATATGAAGACATTAATGCTACAGATGTTGTGCCATCTACATCGTAATCTCCATAAACCAAAATGTTTTCGCCTTTCTCGATTGCTGTTTCTATGCGAGCGACAGCTTTATCCATATCTTTCATTAAGAATGGATCGTGCAAATCTTCAAAACTTGGTCGGAAAAATGTTTTTGCTGCTTCAAAGGTTTCAATTCCGCGTTGAATCAATAGCGTTGCAATAGTATCATCTACTTGAAGTGCTTTTTTTAATGCTTCAACTTTTGAAAGTTCTGGTTTTGGCTTTAGTGTCCAACGCATAGTTTTAGCTACTATATTTTAATATCTATATGATAATAAATATTGGTTTCAATCTTAGCGAAACGTCTAAACATTTCCATTACACCACAGTATTTTTCAATAGATAGGTTCACCGCACGTTCACATTTTTTTTCGTTTAAATCTGTGCCATAAAAATGATAATCTACAACTACGGAATGGTAATAACGTGGATGCGCATCGGTAAGTTCTCCTGAAACTTCAATTTTAAAATCATCAACTTCAACTTTCATTTTATCTAAAGTTGAGATAACATCTATTGCAGAGCAGCCTGCCAATGAAGACAGCATCAGAGCTTTGGGAGATAAGCCATAACGTCTGTTTTGACCTACGATATCTGTATCCATCATTACTGTTTTTCCACTTGGATTGTCGGATTCAAAGGTCAATCCTCCTTTCCAATGTGTGGTTATTTTATCAGCCATATGTGAGGTTGTTAATTTACAAGTGCCTAAAGTTAACAAGTTAAAACGTTTAAAAAGGTCTAAAATGCAGTAAAGTTTAGTTTGCAACGGAAGTACACTTTAAGTACTTTAGACACTTCAACCTTTAAGTATTTAAAAAACTATGGCATTAGTAACACCATTGTCTGCGGACCATAATTTAGAAACCAAAGAACTGGCTGAATTCTTTAACGAAACCCTTGGGTTTTGTCCTAACTCAGTATTAACCATGCAACGCAGACCAGCAATAAGCAAAGCATTTATTAATTTGAATAAAGCCGTAATGGCAAATGAAGGTAAGGTAACCTCAGCCTTAAAACGGATGATTGCTTGGGTAAGCAGCAATGCTACTGGTTGCCGTTACTGCCAAGCACATGCCATTAGAGCTGCGGAACGTTATGGCGCAGAACAAGAACAGTTAGATAACATCTGGGAATATAGAACGCATTCTGCATTTTCTGAAGCAGAACGTGCAGCTTTAGATTTTAGCTTAGCCGCATCGCAAGTACCCAATGCTGTAAACGCAGAGATTAAAGAGCGTCAACATTGGGATGAAGGTGAAATTGTTGAAATGTTGGGTGTGATTTCACTCTTTGGTTACCTTAACCGCTGGAATGACTCTATGGGAACCAATATTGAAGATGGTGCGGTAGAAAGTGGAAACAAATTTTTAGGGAAGCATGGTTTTGAAGTTGGAAAGCATGATGGAAGCCAGTATTAGATTGTTAGAATTTTAGAGCGCTGCGCTTTTAGATAAAATTAGATTTAACCTTACCAGAAATGGTGAGGTTTATTTATTGATAACTATTCTAAATAAAATGATTTATTATTTGGAATCATTATAAATAATTTTATATTTGCACTCATTATGAGCTACTTGAAACTTATTGAAAAGGAAAAAAAATTGCTTGCCTCTTTAAAAAAAGTAAGAGATGAAAAAAAACTGTTGATTGATACTTATAATAAATATCAATCAGATAAGGACAAATTGAAATTTGTATTAACTCTTTTGATAAAAGGAACTATTAATCAAATAATGGATAACATTTTATTTTTAGACCCTAAACTTACATATAACGGAGCAAAGATTACCGTAAATAAAAATATCGAAGAACTATATAACAGATGTGAAGTTGGGACAGTTAAAATAAATGGAGAAATGAGTTATTATTTGTTAAAACATTCAGAGGGTGGGAATAATTAGTATTAAATTAAAAGGAAAACACACCTTTAGGTGCCTGAAATTTATAGTGTTTTGGTTATTTACACCTTTACTTCTTACATCAATTTATATGATAGTATTTCAAATAGAAAAAATCGAAATATTACTAAAAATTATGTTTAAGTAAAATAATTTTGAACTTTTTTATCTAACTCAAGCACTACCAGTTCCTCAAACCAAGGATTTTTATTTCTCAAAAGCAATTGGTTGGTAATATAATCAATTGAGAAAACACGTCAAGGGTCAATCCTCATCTTTCATCATACTCTTAAAGTCATTTGAATAAGATGGATAAGTGAAAATCATTCTTTTAAATTCATCTACCGTCATATCGTTATTTATTGCCATTGCGAATATATTTATAGTTTCATTGGCCTGTGAACTCAACAAATGTGCACCAACTATTTTTTGGGTACGCTCATTAACAACAATTTTGTATGCATAGGTTTTAGCCTTTTCCTTTTCTGCATTGTACCAACCAGATGCGTCACCTTTATAGATTTTTACGTTTTTATATCTACTTTTTGCTTCTTCTTCAGAATAACCTACCATTGCCAGTTGTGGATGTGTAAAAACTATGGATGGTACCAATGGATCTTGAAATTCCTTTTTATTGCCTTTTGCTATGTTATGGCCAGCAATATAACCTTGTAACCCTGAAAGTGGTGTTAATGGCAAGGACTTGCTAGACACATCTCCACAAGCATACACTTTATCATTGCTTGTGCTGTTCATAAAATCATTAACCAAGATACCAGAATCGTCAAAGTCTACATTGGCTTTCTCTAAATCTAATTTTTCAATAGCAGGAACACGACCAGCAGAATTAACAATTATTCTCGCTTTTTTTGTTTTTGTTTTATCGTTTCGTTTATAACTTACCCGTAAATTTTTATTCAATTTTTCAACCAGAATGGGTTCGGCATTAAAGATGAATTTTACACCTCTAGACTTTAGTTCGTCGGTTAATTTTTCAACTAAAAAAGGATCGAATTGAGATAAGATTCGATCTCCCATTTCAATCATAGTAACCTTACAACCCATTGAAGAAAGCATATAGCAAAATTCCATCCCTACATATCCCGATCCAATAAAAATTGCAGATTTTGGGATTTTTTTTAGATTTAGAATGTCATCACTATTAAGAAGGTAATTGAAACCCATTAGCTTTAAGGGTCTTGAGATATAACCTGTTGCTATCACAAATTTATCTGCGGTTATCTTTTTATCTTCTACCAAAACTTCATTATTACTAATAAATTTTGGTGACTTATGGTAGAGGTCAATACCCTTTTTAGCCAAGTCTTTCTCAGTTTCTTTTGGAACGGGTTTTGTAAAGGAAGATTTAAATTTCTGAACCGATTTCCATTTTATCTTAGGTACTTTTTTAATCCCTGAATCTTTAAGCTGCCTTGTTGTTTGAGAAATATCAGCAAATTGCATGAGTAGTTTTTTGGGATCACAACCTCTAATGGAACACGTTCCACCATATTCGCGTTTATCTGCGATAGCAACTGATAAGCCTTCCTTAGCACAAACCTCTGCAGCAGTTTGGCCTGCAATGCCGCTTCCAATTATAAAGACATCATAATGTTTAGTTTTCATAAGTTTTATTTAACTCTGAAAATTAGGAAATAAAGTCTTTAATTGATGATGTAAAGGAGTAAAAGACTAGCGCATTTACTTTTTACCTGCAACGCAAATCACAATCTCGCCCTTTGGAGGTTTGTTGGTATAGTATTCTAAAACTTCTTTTGCAGTTCCTCTAATGGTTTCTTCATAGAGTTTTGTTAACTCTCTTGAAACCGAAACTGGTCTGTCCTCTCCAAAATACTCGCAAAAATGCCTTAAAGTTTTAATCAGTTTGTGTGGGCTCTCATAAAAAATAATGGTTCGGGTTTCTTCTGCAAGTAATAATAATCTGGTTTGTCGTCCTTTTTTTACAGGTAAAAAACCTTCAAAAACAAACTTGTCGTTTGGCAAACCGCTGTTGACTAAAGCTGGTACAAAGGCTGTGGCTCCAGGCAAACAATCTACTTCAATATTATGTTCTACACATGCTCTAACCAGCAAAAAACCAGGATCTGAAATTGCAGGAGTACCAGCATCACTTATTACAGCAATATTTAATCCTGATTTTAATTTTTCAATTAAGCCATCAACAGTTTTGTGTTCATTGTGCATGTGGTGGCTTTGCATTTGTGTACCAATTTCATAATGCTTTAAAAGCTTACCTGAAGTTCTGGTGTCTTCGGCTAAAATTAAATCTACTTTTTTTAAAGTATCAATAGCCCTAAAGGTTATATCCTTTAAGTTTCCTATTGGTGTTGGCACGAGGTAAAGCTTCATAACATACAATTATAGATTTCAAATTTACAATCTTTTAAAGTACATTACAGCAACTATTTTTATTATTACCTTAGCTAAATATGCTGAAAAGAGTAATTTTAATATTTTGTGTTTTAGTTTCATTTTATTCTAAAGCTCAAACAACTGACCTTTCTATTGTATTAGAGGCTCAAGATTTAAGTGGAAGTCCTATTTCACAAGCAACTATTTATCAGGATTTTCAGTATTTGGTTACCATCGTCAACTCAGGAAATACAGTTAGTAATAGCGTATTTTCAGTTCAGCTTGATACTGACTTAACCATAAATTCATTTACTTCATTAAACAATACTGGTGGTGCTACTGCAGTTTCTGATTTTAATCTTAACGGTACAAATTTATTGACGGGTACAATTTTGGATATGCCCAACAACTCTGGAGTACAAATACTCATAAATGTAACAGCACCAGCAAATTTGGGAGGTATTGCAGCCACCACAACTATAGATCCGCCAAACGAAATAACGGATATTAATACATCTAACAATCAATCTATAATATCTATTGATGTGATAGATGTTGCAATAGACTTTAGCGTAACTCATACACAGATATCTCCTACTCCAACGACACCTATTAATGCTTGGGGAGATTTTGTAACGTATCAGTTTACCATAACAAATAATAGTGCAATTGACTTTCCTCTAAGTCTCTTTGAAGGTAATTTAACCCTAACCTCTAATTTTTTTTATGGTCAACCCTTGGTTAGACTAGAATCTATAGAATGTATTGAAACAACTAACGGAATCGTTTGCCCAAATCTTGAGGGTGTTTCGCAAGATATTGTATTGGTAAACAGCACCCAGTCTGTTTTTACTTTTGCTGAACCGCTTACATTTACCTCTGGTGGTTCAATTACTTTTGAAATCGTTTATCAATATTTAGATCCGCTTTGTGGACTTGAGGATTTTCCATTAGAGGTTAATAGTTTTATTCTAATATATTTAAATCATGAAAACGAATCTCCGGATATCTCCAATTCAGTAGAGACTAGTTTAATTGAAGCAGAACTTTGCCCTGTTACAGATATATGTATTGAAACTGTACAAATTGACCCAGATCTAAGTGTTCCTCTAGAGTATGGTCAGCCTATAACCTTAGAAACTACCGTTTGCAACAATGGTCCTTTAGACGCGCCAATGCGGTTTTTTCTTCAAAATTTATCCACTCCTATACCTGAGTGGAATATTATTTCAGTAGACTGTATAACTACATCTGGTGACATAATTTGTGATGACATTTCTATTACAGAAAATGGGCAGCTATGGTTTAGTAATGAGTATGTAATGCCTGCAAATTCAACGATAACAGTAATTACTGTTGTTGAATTTATTGAACCCGAATGCGCTGCTGACACAAATGATATTGAAGTAAATATAAGAAGTGCCACAAATATCTTAAACAATCAACTTGTTGATAATGTCCCAGAAAATAACTTTGAAAGTGATTTTTTAATTTTACCTAGCGCTCCACAATGCCCAGCAGCAGATCTTTCTGTTACAAAAACCCAAACCAATCCTGTTTTACCTCAAGGAGGTTCTACGGAAAACACAGCAGAATGGGGAGAAATAACGTATGAAATTGTGGTTTCAAACAGCAGTGATTTTGATGCTGTAATTGAGTTATCGGATTATATGCCTGTAGGCGAAAATGTGTTTGTTTCAGCAATTTTAAATTCTGTAGAATGCATAGCCACCACAGGAACTGCTTCTTGTTTTGAAATACAGAACGCTAATATAGGAGTGTTGTTAGATGGAGAACCAGAGGATGGAGAGCCTGATGTTTTTTGGGCAATTCTCCCAGATGAAAATCAAGAATTACCAGCTAACAGTTCAATTACCTTTGAGGTAGTTGTGGATTGGTCTCCACAGTGCTCTACAAATGCAATTTATGGAGTTAATACTGTACAAATAGATTTTGCTAATGGTATCAGTGATACTAATACAGCTAATAATTCTGATTTTGTTGAAACCTTTTTTGCACCTTGTATTGATTTAGTGGTTCAAACATTTCCGGAGTTTACTCAAGTCAATATTAATCAGGCTTTTGATTGGATTATAGATATCAGTAACAGTTCAACAAGTTCTGATGCTGTAGATGTACTTTTTGAAAACACTATAAATCCCGTATTTGATATTATTGGTACACCAACTTGTGTTGTGATTTCCGGAAACGCTTCTTGCATATCAAGTTACACCATTAACGGTAATTTAGTAAGTGGAATAGTGCCTGAGATGGAGGCTGGATCTACTATTCGAATAAGAATTCCGGTTATGGCTCCTAATTTAGGAGGTGCTTTCAACAATATAGCCCAAGCTATTGTTAGTGCTGCCAATAACGAGGAGTTGACACCAGAAACCAACATATCAATAAGTAATGTACAGGTCGTTGCTCCAACTTTAGTCAAAGTATTTGAACCCGATGTAATCATTGTTGGTGAAGAAAGTTTACTGACATTTACAATAACTAATTTGGCTTCAAGTCCTGCCCAAAACAATATTGATCTTACAGATAATCTACCTAATGATATTATACTTTCTGGAAGTCCTTTTTGGCAAGAAGCAAACGGTTGTACAGCAACTTTTATTGGAGAAGCGGGAGATACTTCGGTTGGGGTTTTTGATTTAAATTTTCCCCAAGGTGTAGAAAATTGTTCTTTTTCAGTTTGGGTAACCTCAAATGTTACTGGAAATTATTTAAATAATACGACTAATTTTACTGACAACAATAATATAGACACCTCTCAAACTAATGCCGCGTTATCGGTTATTGAAGATCCTAGTGATGTTGATATTGAAGTAGTAAAAAGTGTTTCGCCCAATGAAGCATCTATTGGAGACGAGGTTTCATTTACAATTACTGTAACAAATTTAGGCACAACAACTGCTACTGATATTGAAATTTTAGAGCAGTTACCAAGCGGCTATGAGTTGTTATCTTCAACTCCAAGCGTTGGTAATTATAATCCCAATTTATTTCTTTGGACTATTGAAAGCCTTACAAGTAACCAAACTGAAACATTAGTAATTAATGCAAAAATTATTTCTTCCCTCAACCTTTTGAACATTGCAACTTTAAATAGTTTAAACGAAACAGATAGAGATGAAACTAATAATGAAGATTCTGCCACTGCTACAGTTGATAATTGTTTGCAAATTCCAGAAGGGTTTTCGCCAAATAACGATTTAAAAAATGATGTTTTACTAATTCCATGTATAGAAGACTATCCTGAAAATACACTCAAAATTTTTAATAGATATGGTACTCAGGTTTTTGAAGCTAATAACTATGATAACTTGTGGAATGGAAAAGCCAATATGGGCATTTTAAATAAAGACACCCCTTTACCTGTTGGCACTTATTATTATATTTTAGAAGTTGAAGGCTTAGAAAGTGTATTTGGTTGGATTTATCTCAATTATTAATCCCTAATATATTTACCCAAAAAGTAAGATGGAAAAAGCACAATCAACCCATACAGTGAAAAGCCTAAAAGGCCATCACCATTTTGGTAATATGCTGCTGTGGCCAAAACCAAATTAAAGAAGAAACCTGCGTAAGCCCATTCGGTAATCCACTTACTCTTTCTCCATATAATCATTAAAACACCCAAAAGTTTTAAAACTGCCAGCGGAATAACAATATAATCAGGAAAGTTGAAGGTTTCAAAAAAACCTTTTATCACTTCGGTTTTAATGAAATACATTGACGCTGAATATAGCATAATACCACAAAGTATGGCTGTGGCAAGCCAATAAGCAACCTGTTTGGTTCGCATATTTTAATCGAATTTGTTTTCTACAATTCCGATAAAGCGTTCCTCGTACTCTTCCTTACCTTTCCAATTGTTGTAATCTGGTTTTACCATATCTTGAATTAAGTTTTTGGCTTCGGAAATGGAGTTGGTTGTATTTATTTGAGATACCACACGATTGTAATCTTCGCTCTTTCCATCAAACAAATGTTTAATAAATGCTATCTTATCATTCAATCCTATGTTAAGTCCCGCTCCTTTAAATTTGTCGTTTAACGATTTTTTGGTTTGCTCCGCTTCTCGTTTTATGGCGTCTTCAATGGGTTCAAATTCAGGGATATTTGCAAAATCTGAGTTTATATTCTCAAAGTCCACAGTGTTAGATGAATCTTTGGTTAATGTTTTATTTAACATGGTATCAACTTCTTCTGTTTCTTCTGGCATTTGTGCCACCATATCCTTTATTTTTTCCATTACAGGTTCCATAATATCATCATCTTCAACTTCGTCTAAATTGATGTAAGTTTTATTTCCAACTTCAATATTATCACTGATTTTATTGTTGAAAGCTGTATCAAGCATATCAAAAAACGAAGAATCATTGCCAATGGTCGGCATATCATCTTCAAAATTCTCTTGTGCAAATTTTAAAACCGTCAGTTTTTCGTACAGTTTTGAAACCTCATCGTGCATTCTGTCCACATCTTCTCTTCCTTTCAGTTTTAGAATCCTATGGGCAATGCTAACTAATTCTGATTCTAATTTCTTTTTCATCTTAATTGCTTTTGATTTTTAGTAAATTTGCTCCACCTTTATAAAAACGAAAAAAGGTTGCTGTTTAGTGCTAAAATTACGAAATGTTTCTCGAAAATACGGTAAATCATAAAGAACAATTTGGTTGGATTGAAGTGATTTGTGGGTCGATGTTCTCTGGTAAGACCGAAGAGCTTATTCGCAGATTAAAACGTGCAAAATTTGCAAGGCAAAAGGTTGAAATTTTTAAACCTGCTGTTGACACGCGATATGATGAGGAAATGGTAATTTCTCACGACTCTAACGAAATACGCTCAACTCCTGTTCCGGCAGCTGCCAATATTCCTATTCTGGCAGATGGTTGTGACGTTGTTGGTATTGACGAAGCCCAATTTTTTGATGATGAGATTGTACGTGTATGCAACGATTTGGCAAACAAAGGGATAAGGGTAATTGTTGCTGGCTTGGATATGGACTTTAAAGGCAATCCGTTTGGACCAATGCCATATTTAATGGCAACTGCAGAATATGTAACAAAAGTGCATGCCATTTGTACCAAAACAGGGAATTTAGCACAATACAGTTTTAGAAAATCTAAAAGTGACGACTTGGTTTTACTTGGTGAAGTTGAAGAATATGAACCTTTGAGCAGAGCCGCTTATTACAAAAGTATGCTTAGGGAGAAAGTGCGGAAAATGAAAGTGAATGATGCAGAGGATATTTCAACTAATGATGAAAACAATTCGGATGTCTAAAGCCAAAGAAACCGTCTTAGAGATTGATTTACGTGCCCTAACCCACAACTTCAACTATCTAAAATCTAAACTAAAACCTAAAACCAAATTTTTAGCCGTTGTAAAAGCATTTGCGTACGGAAGTGATTCCGTTGCTGTTGCAAAACACCTCGAAAACCTTGAAGCTGATTATTTTGCTGTTGCTTATGCCAACGAAGGAGTGGTACTGAGAGATGCAGGTATAACCAAGCCTATTTTGGTGCTTCACCCACTTCCTACAAGTTTTAAAACCATAATAGACCGTTGTTTGGAACCAAGTCTTTACAATACAAAAGTCCTCAACGAATTTATAGAAATAGCTGAAACACAATCCCAAAAAAATTATCCTGTTCATATAAAATTCAACACAGGTCTAAACCGCTTAGGCTTTCAGGAAAATGATGTTGACGCTATTGTTTCAAAATTGAAAGCTACAAGTGCCATAAAAGCTAAATCCATTTTTTCGCATTTAGCAGCAAGTGAAGATAAAAACGAAGTTAATTTCACAGAAAATCAAATAAACAGTTTCAAAACAATTGCTTCTAATTTTGAAAATAAAATAGGTTATAAACCTTGGTTACATATTTGTAATACCTCTGGAGTCTTAAATTACCTTGAAGCTCATTTTGATATGGTTCGCTGTGGCATTGGACTTTATGGTTTTGGGAATTCAGCAACAGAAAACTCCAATCTACAACCAATTGCTAGTTTAAAATCTGTAATCTCCCAAATTCATAATATCAAAGAAAAAGAAAGTGTAGGATACAACAGAGCTTATATTGCTAAAGACTTAGAAAAAACAGCAACTATTCCTATTGGCCACGCAGATGGTATTGGTCGCATCTATGGAAAAGGAAAAGGTTATGTAATTATCAATGGCAAAAAAGCACCAATTATTGGCAATGTTTGTATGGATATGATTATGGTTAATATAACGCGCATAGATTGTAAAGAAGGTGATGAGGTGATTATCTTCGATTCTACTTACAATGCATCGGGACTGGCTCAATCCGCAAACACCATTTCTTACGAAATTCTTACTGCTATCTCCCAACGCGTTCCACGTAAGTTTTTACGATAAATAAAGTTAGATTGAAGAACTTTTTGAGCTTTATGTTAAAATTTTAACTAAATTGCTATCAATTAACTAACTATAAATTTAAGTGATATGTTAAAAGAATTCAAAGAATTTGCAATGAAGGGCAACCTTGTGGACATTGCTGTGGGTTTTGTATTGGGTGCGGCATTCAAAGAAGTGGTAACTGCATTTACAGGAGGTATAGTCTCACCTTTAATTGGTCTGTTATTCAAGGCGGACTTTAAGGATTTAAAGTACGTTATGGAAGAAGGCACATTAAATGATGCAGGAGAAATGGTTGGTGAAGTTGCTATTCTGTATGGAGAATTTTTAACATACGTAATTGACTTTATCATCGTAGCATTTGTAATGTTTATGGTAGTAAAAGCCGTTAACAGAATGAAAAAGAAAGAGGAACCAGCTCCAGAAGCTCCAAAAGGGCCTTCTGAAATTGATCTCTTAAAAGAAATTAGGGACGAATTGAAAAAACCATAATTGATAAATAGCGACACCGCTATACTACATATTTTATTAACTAAACCGCTTCAGTCTTTTGAAGCGGTTCTTTTTTTTAATGTTTCTTTAAATAAAAGCATTCAATTAATAATTACATTTGTTGTCGTTTTATAAAATTTAGATAGATGAAAATTGCAATAGTTGGTGCAACAGGTTTGGTAGGTAGTGTAATGTTAAAACTTATAGAGGAGAGAAACTTTCCATTAAGTGAATTGCTTTTAGTGGCCTCAGAACGTTCTGTTGGTAAAAAGCTAAGATTTAAGGGAAAAGAACATAAAATAATAAGTATCCCACAAGCTATTGAACAAAAACCTGATATTGCTTTGTTTTCTGCAGGAGGAAACACCTCTTTAAAATGGGCTCCAAAATTTGCTGAAATTGGCACAACCGTTATCGATAACTCTTCGGCTTGGAGGATGGATTTGTCAAAAAAATTGGTGGTTCCAGAAATTAATGCTAATCAACTAACTAAAGAAGATAAAATTATTGCCAATCCAAACTGCTCTACCATACAAATGGTAATGGCATTGGCTCCACTTCATAAAAAATATAAAATAAAACGTATTGTCGTTTCAACATACCAATCAGTTTCTGGCACTGGCGTAAAAGCAGTTGAGCAATTAGAAAACGAAATTTTAGGTAAAAAAGGAGAAATGGCATACCCTTATCCAATTCACAAAAATGCTATTCCGCATTGCGATATATTCGAAGAAAACGGTTACACCAAAGAAGAAATGAAACTGGTCCGTGAAACCCAGAAAATATTAGATGACAGAACCATTGCTGTTACCGCAACTGCTGTTAGAATACCTACTGCTGGAGGTCATAGTGAAGCCATTAACGTTGAGTTTGAAAATGATTTTGACCTCAACACGGTACGCAAACTATTGAGTGACACTGAAGGAATAACAGTGCAAGATAATTTAGATGTCAATATCTATCCAATGCCAATGTATGCCAATGGCAAAGACGATGTATTTGTGGGCAGAATAAGACGAGATGGCTCGCAGCCAAACTCATTAAATCTTTGGGTTGTAAGCGACAATTTAAGAAAAGGTGCGGCTACAAATACCATACAGATTGCTGAATATTTAGTGAAAAACCGTTTGGTTTAGGGCTGAAGAAATTAAGCGATGTAACGCATTGTTCCAATAAAAAGGTATTACATCAAACTCTTATTTATTATCTTTAGATGCCAATTTTATCAAAAACAATAAATTATGAAAAAATCGCTTCTAATTATTTTAGTACCCACTATTGTTATGTCTTGTAAAAACGAAAAAAAAGACTCAAAAGCCATTAACGTGAATTATCCCGAAACTAAAAAAGTTGATACTGTTGATACCTATTTCGGCGAGGAAGTTGCCGATCCTTACCGTTGGTTAGAAGACGATAGAAGCGAAGCTACCGAAACTTGGGTGAAATCCCAAAACGAAGTGACTTTTGGGTATTTGGATAATATTCCTTATCGTGAAGAATTAAAAGATCGCTTATCTAAATTATGGAATTACGAAAAAATAGGAGCTCCTTTTAAAGAAGGAGATTACACTTATTTTCGAAAAAATGACGGCTTACAGAATCAATTTGTTATCTATAGATACAAAACTGGTGAAGATCCAAAAACGGCCGAAGTGTTTTTAGACCCAAATACATTTAAAGAAGACGGAACAATTTCTTTAGGTGGCCTAAGCTTTTCAAAAAATGGCAAAATGGCTGCTTATGCTATTTCTGAAGGTGGGAGCGATTGGAGAAAAATCCTTATTATGGAAACTGAAACTAAAGAGATTGTAGAAGATACATTGATGGATATAAAATTCAGTGGCATGTCTTGGTACAAAAACGAAGGGTTTTATTATTCTAGTTACGACAAGCCTAAAGGAAGTGAGCTATCTGCAAAAACAGACCAACATAAATTATATTACCACAAATTAGGAACATCCCAAGAGAAGGACAAACTCGTTTATGGAGGAACACCAGAGCAAAAACACAGGTACATAAGCGGAAGCGTAACTGAGGATGGCAAGTATCTTTTCATTTATCCTCGCGTATCCACTTCGGGTACAAAATTATTGATGAAAGATTTATCAAAGCCCAACAGTAAAATAGTTACAGTTTTAAATCATACAGATTCAGATTCTTATGTTATCGAAAACGTAGGCTCAAAATTATACATTGCGACCAACCTCAATGCACCAAATCAAAAAATAGTAACAGTAGATGCTGCTAATCCTTCCTCAGAAAATTGGAAAGATTTTATTCCGGAAACCAAAAATGTACTCAGCCCATCAACAGGTGGAGGATATTTCTTTGCGGAATATATGGTAGATGCCGTTTCTAAGGTATTGCAATATGATTATAAGGGAAAACTAGTTAGAGAGGTTGAATTGCCAGGTGTAGGTAGTGCAGGTGGTTTTGGCGCCAAAAAAGAAGAAAAAGAACTCTATTATTCATTCACAAATTACGTCACACCAGGAAGCATTTATAAATACAGCATTGAAAAAGGAACGTCAGAATTATACCGTAAGCCAGACATAGACTTTAATCCTGAAAATTACGAGAGCCAACAGGTGTTTTACACATCTAAGGATGGCACTAAGATCCCAATGATAATAACTCATAAAAAAGGACTAGAGCTCAATGGCAAAAACCCAACAATCTTATATGGTTACGGAGGTTTTAATATTAGCTTAACACCTAGTTTTAGCATTACCAATGCCGTTTGGATGGAGCAAGGCGGTATATATGCTGTGCCTAACTTAAGAGGTGGTGGCGAATATGGCAAAGCATGGCACAATGCTGGTACCAAAATGAAAAAGCAAAATGTGTTTGATGACTTTATTGCTGCTGCTGAATACCTTATTGAAAAAAAATACACGTCGTCAGATTATCTTGCTGTGCGAGGTGGTTCTAACGGTGGGCTTTTGGTTGGTGCAACAATGACACAACGACCAAATTTAATGAAAGTAGCATTACCTGCAGTAGGTGTTTTAGATATGTTACGTTATCATACATTTACCTCTGGCGCAGGTTGGGCTTACGATTATGGTACATCTGAGGACAGCAAGGAAATGTTTGAATATATAAAAGGTTATTCTCCTATACACAATGTAAAAGAAGGAGTGGAGTATCCAGCAACTTTAGTAACTACGGGTGATCATGATGACCGAGTTGTGCCTGCACACAGTTTTAAATTTGCTGCAGAATTACAGGAAAAACAAACTGGTACTAACCCAACTTTAATTAGAATTGAAACAGATGCTGGGCACGGAGCTGGCACACCAGTTAGTAAAACTATTGAGCAATATGCAGATATTTTTGGGTTTACACTTTATAATATGGGCTTCGATGTACTTCCTAGTAAAACTAAGGATAAAGTAAAAGGGTAGTTCTGTATAAGAATTTATTTTTTTATTATAAGCAAGTCATTGTAAGTTCTTTTCTATTTCAAATTCAGTCAATTAATAAAAAAAATGTTAGTTTTATCAATATTTTAAAAAAAGCAGTAGGGATTTTTCAATCTTAACTGTTCTACTTTATATAATTTACAATTAGAAGTGAAAAAATTATGTGCTAGGCTATGGCTATTATTTTCATTTGTGCTAATAATTTCTTGTGGCACAGATGACAACTTTACTCCTTTAAATATTGAAACTTTTTCAGATACTGTAACACTTGCACAAAACTCAGAAATTGAAATATTTATTCTTCAAAATGATAATAATATTCCTGAAAATGGCGAATTAACCATAACGAGTCCCACTAAAGGAACGGCAATTATTTTAAATGGAAACACTCCTAATAATCCTAGTGATGACAGTGTTATGTTTTCAGCTAATACAAATGAAATTGGAGAAGATACTTTTCAATATACTATTTGTGATAATTCAGGAAATTGTAAAACAGAAAACGTTACAATAACAATAACTTCTGCTTCGGTTGTAAATGTTTTTGAGGGAGATACACCTTTTCAAACCCTTTCAGAGTTTAACTTTTTTGAAGGAGAACTTAAAGATCTCAATCCTACTTTTGGTGTTCTACCATATGATTTAATATCGCCATTATTCAGTGATTATGCGCACAAAAAGCGTTTTATTTGGATGCCTAATAGTGTCAAGGCTAATTATATTGATGATTATTCCCCTTTAGATTTTCCGACAGGAACAATTCTCATCAAAAACTTCTTCTATGACAATGTACTTCCGGATAATTCAACCAAAATTTTAGAAACACGAATAATGTACAAAAAGCCAGACGCGTGGGAATTTGCCAAATACGTTTGGAACGATGAACAAACCGAAGCTTTTTTTACCAATGATGGTAGTTTCTCAAATATAAGTTGGGTGGAAAATGGAGTCACTAATACGGTTAATTATAGAATCCCATCACGTGCAGAATGTTTTACATGTCACAACAAATCTGAAACCCCAATTCCAATTGGTCCAAAACCTCAAAATTTGAATAAAAATTACGTATATTCTAACGGAGTTTCAAATCAATTGAGTAAAATGATAGAAATTGGTTATTTAGATAATTCGCTACCTGACACAATAGATACAACTGTAAGTTGGGATGACACTTCTCAATCTTTAGAAATGAGAGTAAGATCTTATTTAGATATTAACTGTGCACATTGCCACTCAGATAATAGTTATTGTGATTACAGATCAATGCGATTTGCTTTCCCAGAGAGCAATGAAGACGAAAACCTTGGTATCTGTGTAGAACCAGATACTCAGTTTATACCAAATTCCCAAATTATAAAACCTAACGATTTAGACCTTTCTTTACTTTATTATAGAATTAATACAACAGATGATTCCTTTAGAATGCCATTATTGGGCAGAACACTTAAGCATACTGAAGGAGTGAGACTTGTTGAAGAATGGATAAGTTCATTAACTAATTGCAATTAAATTAATTACCATGAAAAAAATTACGTTTCTAATAGTCATTTTCACTTGTTATTTTGGCCAAGCTCAAGTGTTAAATCAACCAGCAAATTGGCCAAATACAGCATGGTCCATTACTGGGGAATACTTGGATACTCCAGAGGTTTTTACGGACAATCCCACAGTATCAACCAAGTTTTCCTATGATGAAGACGAAGCTGGCTCAGCATCCATAAACAATGTTGCTGCAGAATCTCCAGTTATAAACTTAACTAGCGCATTTAATGCAAATGAATTTTGGATTAACGTAAACTCTAGTTATGTGCTAAATGTGTTTCAAAACGAAACACTAACACTACAATTTTGGGATGCAGATGCTAATGAATGGGTCAATTGGGGAGCTCCTTATGAAACAAATACACCAAATGCTCCAACTGTTGGTTTTTGTTCAGGAACTTATGCTAGTTTTTTGAGCGATCCTTTAAATATCACTGGCTTTTCAGCAAACCAACTCTCAAATTTTAGATACAGACTTTTTTATAACGATAACAGTTCCTATGGATGGGGATTTTGTTTTACTTCACCAACAATCTCTTCTACTATTCCTCCTGCTTGCCCAAATATCACAAACTTGGTAGTATCAGACGTTAATATAAATACAGCTAATGTGTATTGGTTGCCTGGCTTAAGTGAGAACTCTTGGGAAGTAGCCATACAAACTCCTGGAACAGGAGTTCCGACAACTAATGGAACAATCACCACAAATAACAATCCTTACAATGCAATAGGTTTAAGCGAAGACACAGCGTATGAGGTTTACGTTAGAGGCAACTGCGGAGATGGAGATTATAGTAATTGGGTTGGTCCTTTTAACTTTGCCACACTTATCCCATCGCGTATTAATTTTTCCACAGAATCTATATCTGTTAGTGGTTATGATTTAGCTGTTGTTGACATGAATGGTGACTTTTTAGATGATATTGTTGGTGTGTCTTCAACTAATGTAAATATTCAACAGCAAAATACTGATGGGTCTTTTACTCCACTCAATATAACGACACCTAATGCCAATTTCCTTCCATCTTGGAGTATGGCAGCTGCAGATTTTGATGCTAATGGAAAAACAGACTTGCTTTATGGAGCAACAAGTGGTGTAACTTTTATGAAAGCAAATGATGAAGGAACTGGTTTTACGGAACAATCCACCACAAGTGAGCAATATACGTTTTCACAACGCTCCAACTTTGTTGATATTAACAACGATGGGAAATTAGATGCTTTTGTATGTCATGATGTTGAGCCAAATGTTTATTTTATGAATGATGACGAAGGATCTGGGAATTTTACATTTTACCAATCAGATGTCACGCCAAACGCACCATACTCTTTGGGAAATTATCCTTCAGGTGGAGATTATGGCTCAATTTGGATAGACTATAACAACGACAGAAATATAGATCTTTTTATCGCTAAATGCGGAGGGGTAACTGAAAGAAGAACAAACATAATGGTAACCAATAATGGAGATGGTACTTTTACTGATGATGCCACAAGTATAGGCTTAGCAGATCCTATGCAAACTTGGTCTTCTGCCTGGGGAGATTTTGACAATGATGGAGATATGGATGTTTACGTTGGCGCAAGTTCTGGTACACATAAACTAATGAGAAATAACGGAGCACCAAATTACACCTTTACTGAAGTAACTGTTGGCGCTGGTATTTCTGCACCAACGGGTCATGAGAATGTAGTGCACGATATTGACAATGATGGTAATTTAGACATCATTAGTAATGGCTCAATAATGTATGGAAATGGAGATATGACTTTTGAAGATTCAGACGATACACAACTAAATTATAAAAATGGTTCTTTTGGTGATTTAAACAATGATGGTTTTATAGACGCCTATTACAACCAAAACATATATTACAATCTAGGAAACGTTAACAATTGGGTGAAAATAAATACTATAGGCATGGATCACGTTGAGCCCAATAGAAGTAACCGTAATGGTATTGGAGCTAGAGTTGTATTAACAACTTCTAACGGCATACAAATTAGAGACGTAAGAAGTGGTGAAGGTTTTGAGTTTATGAGCTCATTAACCACCCATTTTGGTATTGGTTCAGAAACCTCAATAGATAATATTACCATTTATTGGCCATCTGGCGTTGTGGACTCAATTGACAATCCTGAAATCAATACCACACATAATATTGTTGAGGCTTCTTTTGTTTTAGGTGTTATTGATGAAGAATTGACCAACGCATCAATTTACCCAAATCCTGTTGAAGACGAGTTAAATGTTCAGACCTCAGTAGATGTTTCAGATAGGTTAGCTTCTGTATTTGATATTAATGGAAAGCGTGTTTTAAACATGAACATGAAATCAAACAGTCTTAACGTAACAACTTTACAAAGTGGAGTTTACTTTTTAAGATTAGAATCTAAAGGAAAAATAATGACTCGTAAATTCATTAAAAAATAAAGTTTCATAAAAAAATCAAAAGCTGCTTGAATCACCGAGCAGCTTTTTTTATGGTATTTTTGCACTATGTTAAAGGTTGAAAACGTATCTTTTGGTTACACAAAAACTAAAGTTTTAGAGTCAATTGATTTTAAAGTTAAGACAGGAGAAAACCTTGCCATCATCGGAAAAAGTGGATCAGGAAAAAGTACTTTGCTCAAACTAATCCATGGAAAATACGATTTGGATGAAGGTCAAATTTTTTGGAACGCCAAAGAGATTCAAGGTCCAAAATTCAACTTGGTTGTTGGATATGATTTTATGAAGTTTGTAACACAGGAATTTGACTTAATGCCATTTACCACAGTTACTGAAAACATAGGAGAACACCTTTCAAATTTTTACCCAGAAAAAAAACAAAAACGTACATCAGAACTCATAAAAATTGTAGAGCTTGAAGAATTTGCTAAAACCAAAGTCAAAGATCTAAGTGGTGGCCAAAAGCAACGCGTGGCATTAGCACGAGCTCTTGCAAAACAACCCAAAATTTTATTGTTAGATGAACCTTTCAGTCACATCGATAATTTCAAAAAACAATCCTTAAGACGAAATATTTTCAACCATCTCAAAGCAAATAATATCACTTGCATTGTCGCCACACATGATAAAAATGATGTGCTAGGCTTTGCAGATGAAATCATTGTACTGCATAACAAAAAAATTATAGCAAAAAAAACTCCTCAAAATTTATACAGAAACCCAAAACTGCCTTTAATTGCTTCTTTTTTTGGCGAGTTCAATGAGATTGAGCCATATGGAATTGTTTATGCAAATCAAATTAAAGTAGTTGAAGATTCAGACTTAAAAGCCATAGTGAAACAGTGTTATTTTAATGGTGATTTTTGGTTGGTTGAGGCTGAGTATAATTCGGAATCTATTTTTATTCAGCATAAAAATGAATTGGAAAAAGAAGTTGAAATAGCATTCCACATTACAAAGTGACCTACTTGTCAAGCCCCTTCAAAAAGTGCAAGCAAATAAAACCTTCCGTTACCAATGCATGGCAACAGCTACTGCTAATAATAACCCAAACTCACCAATAGTTTCTAAATTTGATTCAAAATCAGGTTTTATAATATTTCCCACCAAAGAAAGAATCTTTTTCGTCATCCTGAACTCGTTTCGGGATCTCATTAGGTATAGATTTCTGCCTGATCAGGAATGACAGAACGCACAAAAGCATAAGCACCAAAATTACCATGATGACTTAAACTAACACTAATTTTTTGTGTATTAAAATATACCGTCGGAATACCAAATTCTGATTTTTTTAGTTTTAAATCCTTTTTCGAAATCTCAAATTTCTCTGAAATGCTTTTTATTAAAGCACTTGTGGTTGTGATGCTTTTAATTTTTGGATTGCTCTCCTTAAGCTCCACAACTTCTGAAGACATATCGGAACTCATTAATCGTGCTTCGGAAATTATGTATTTTGAAGTGATTTTTGATTGCGTAAAACACTCAAAATCATTGTAACTTACTTTTTGATTTCCATTTAGAATTGAACATTCAAAAGATTTCGGATTATAAAATCGGCTTGGATGGAGTTGTGTGTAAAGTTTGTATGCAGCTTCTTTCATTGACCACAATTGCCAAACGCTATAAAAAGGATTTTCAGAATTATATATGAATTGTTGTTCTTTAGGTGTAAAAATTTTATCCAAAAATCGAGGTCGCTTCCAATTAGAAGACTTTTCAGCTTCAGCCAAATCAACAATATCATTGCCAACCATTAGTTTTTCAATTTGGTGTTTATGATTTTCATGGCAGATTTCACATCAAGCATTTGTTCCATGTCTTCGTTTTCTAATCTAATATCAAATTCATCTTCAATATCGAGAATAATATCAATCAAATTAGCCGAATTTATTTTTAAGTCTTTTACAAAATCGGTGTTTTCAGAAAGGTTTTTAAAAGCTTCCTCATCTTGGACGTAAGGTGCGATGATGGTTTTTAGTTTAGGGATTAATTCGTCTTTCTTCATAAATTGTTTTTGTATCGTAAAGTTACGCTTTAAAAGGCTTCTATAAAATTGAAGTATACAAAAAACACTGAGGGCAAATTATGATTGAAACTTCCTAAAAACCACACCAGCATTAACATCACCAAAACCAAAACTGGCTTTGACAATCACACTGAAATTCATATCTTTTTTTTCTGTCGGAATTTTTTCAGAATCGATAAGTTTTTCAATTTCAGGGTGCAAATCTTCACAGTTGATGTTTGGTGCAATAAATTGTTCTTTGAGTTGAATTATGCTCGCCACACATTCGATTGCTCCAGCAGCAGCCAAGCAATGGCCAATCATTGATTTAGTTGAATTGATATACGGGAAATTATCGCCCTTTCTACTTAAAGCTTTTGTCCAATTTTCAATTTCAAGGCTGTCTTTTGACGTTGCGGTTAGGTGGCCATTAATCACCTCAACATCTTTAACATTTATTCCTGAATTTTCAATCGCTTTTATAATACATCGTTGAACGGCTTTTGGGTTTGGTGCTGTTAAAGTTCCTCCTTGCCGTTGACCTCCAGAATTGATTTCGCCTCCCAAAACCTCAGCGTAAATTTTTGCTCCACGTTCTAAGGCGCTTTCTAAAGATTCCAAAACCAAAGCTCCTGCTCCACTTCCCGGCACAAACCCTGAGGCTGTTGCGCTCATTGGTCTTGAGGCTTTTTCTGATTCATTATTATGTTTGTAAGTCATTACGCGCATGGCATCAAATCCTCCCCAAATATATGGTCCGTCATCGCTACAACTGCCCACTAACATACGTTTGGCTTTCCCACTTTCAATTCGATCAAAACCCATTAAAAGGGCTTCTGTTCCTGTTGTGCAAGCTGAAGAATTTGTTGTAACCTGGTTGCCCAAACCTAACATTCCGCTTAAATATGCACTAACTCCACTTGCCATAGTTTGCAACACAACCGTACTGCCTAAACGCCTTACCTTGCCTTCGTCCACTCCGTAAATCGCTTCACGAAATTTCTCAATTCCAGAGGTTCCTGTGCCAAAAATTAATCCTGTTTCATAATCCAATTCACTGGCTTCGTTTTTTTCAAAACCAGCATCTTTCCATGCATCTACTCCTGCTATACAGCCATATAAAATTCCTGAACTTTTAAATCCTCTCAGTTGTAAATCGGTAAAGTATTTTGATATTAGCTCGTCTGAAATATTGGGAACGCCTCCAATTTGGCAAGAAAAATTGAGGTCTTTTAGTTTTTGGTGAAATGTGATTCCTGATTTACCTTTTTTTAGTGCATCAGTAAATTCTGTGACTCCCACTCCATTTGGTGCTACTACTCCCAAACCTGTTATGACTACTCTTTTTTTCATGTTCACTTCCCGTGAAAACGGGAATCTTTTTAATTAACTTATATCTACATGGTATTGAAAACCTTGTGGGATATTTTAGTGATTGTGTTAATCGCTTTGCGATTATGAGATTTCTGCCTACGCAGGAATGTGTATCATTCCCGAAATTTTTCCACGTGCCACCAATTCCTCTTTTTCATTAATCATCTTTACACTACACTTTAATTTATTAAATCGAAATACTTCTTTTTCTGAAATGACAGTTACTTTTTCATTAGGCAAAACCGGTAAATAAAAATCCATTTGATGTGACGTCAATGCTATTTGTGGGTTCGTGCTATCATCTAATTCGTTTCTCATTAAAAATATTCCTAGACAAACTAATCCGATTTGCGCCATGCATTCTGTTAAGATCACTCCAGGCGTTATGGGATTGTCCTTAAAATGACCTTTGTAAAACGTTTCGTCTCTTTTAAAGGTGTAGTGGCCTTTGATGTTTTCTTCTGAAATTTCATCTATGCCATCGACAAATAGAAATGGATTTTGATAGGGTAAAAGGTTTATGATGTCTTCTTTCTTCATGTTTGTCATTCCTGCGAACGGGAATCTATTTTTTTTCTTAAGCATCTCTACTACACTTAATGCGACAACTAATTTTTATTTTTTAGACCTGCTAGGTTTTAAAAACCTGTTAGGTCTTCTGAAATTTAACTTAAATGTTCACCTCCATCTACCGGAATCACAACTCCCGTAATCCAAGATGCTTCATCTTTGCTCAATAAATATACAGCATTTGCGACATCTTTTGGTTGCGTTAATTTCTTATTGGGATTTCGTTTTAAAGTATGCTCAATTATTTTATCGCTTCCGGGAATCATCCGTAATGATGATGTATCTGTAACGCCAGCTTGAATGCAATTGGCTTTAATTCCGTATGGTGCAAACTCTAGTGCGATATTTCTCGTGATAGCTTCGAGGGTGACTTTGGCTGCTGAAACTGCTGCATAATTTGGCCAAGCTTTGGTATTCCCTTCGCTTGTAAAACTTATGATTCTGGCATCTTCTGAAAACAGAGCTGCTTCAAAAATGGCTTTTGTCCAATCATAAAGGCTTATTGCCATAGCATTTATAGTTAAATTGAAATCATCATTTTTTAGTTCTGGTTTCTCGTTTGAAACCATCGGTTTTAAATTGCCTTTTGCTACGCTGTGAACCAGAGTTCTGATCTTACCATTTCCGCCAAAAATTTCTTTTAATTCTTCAATAACTTCATTTTGTTTTTCAGCTTTAAAAGCATCTGTATTGAAGGATTTAAACTTTACATCTTCATTTTTTATGATTTCAAATTCTGCTTGAATTTCGTCTTCCTGCAATCTCGAATTTCTGTGAACTATACAGATATTCATACCGTGTTTGGCGAGTTTTTTTGCTGTTGCTAAGCCTAAACCACTACTGCCTCCTAAAATGAGTGTCCAATAATTTTTGTTTTTGAATTCTTTCATGTTTTTAATTATAATGAGATGCTGAAACAAGTTCAGCATGACGAATAAAATTATGTCACCACTCTAACAAAATCCTTTGTGCTGAAAAGCCAGGTCCAAAACTGAGCATGATGCCTTTATCTCCTTTTGGTAAATCCCTGTCCATAAATCGCTCTAACACGTAAAGTACTGTTGCGCTACTCATATTGCCATATAATCGTAAAACCTCCTTAGTATCGTCTATATTCTTGCCCAAGTCTCCGAATAAATCTTCTACAGTCTGTACTATTTTTTTACCTCCTGGATGAAAAACCAAATGGTCTATGTCTTCAATCGTAAGATTATTTCGCTCTAAAAAAGGATGAATTATTTTAGGAAAATGGTCTGCAATGGTTTGTGGGACTGATTGGTCGAGCACCATTTGCAATCCAGTGTTTTTCAGCTTAAATCCCATCATGTGTTCGGCATCAAAGAAATGGTACATGGCTTCATCTTTTATTTCTGGGCCTTTTTCATCTTCACACGACGATAAAATCACACTTGCACAACCGTCTCCAAAAATGGCTGCGCTCACAATGTTTACCATAGAATAATCATCGAGCTGAAAGGTTGCCGTTGGCGATTCTACCGCAACTACAGCTGCTCGCTTATTCGGGTTTGCCTTTAAAAAATTCTTGGCATATATAATTCCTGAAACTCCTGCTGCACAACCCATTTCGGTTACTGGGAGACGCACAAGGTCTTCTTTCATTTCAAGTTTATTAATGAGATAGGCATCTAACGACGGAATCATAATGCCAGTGCAACTCACCGTAATTATATAATCAATGTCAGTAGGTTTTAATTGGGCTTTTTTCAATGCTTTAAGCAAACTTTTCTCTGCTAATATTATCGCCTCTCTTGTGTAAATATCGTTTTTTTCTTCAAAGGATGTTTTGTTGAAAACCTCTTCGGCATCCATTATGGAATAGCGTTTGTCTACTGCTGCATTTTCAAAAATCTTTAGGACTTTTCTTTTAAATCGTTCTTCTTTTCCATTTAGCCATAGCTCCACAAAGGGTAAAATGTCTTTGGTCTCTCTGGTATATTTTGGTAATTGTTTTGCAACTGATGTAATTTTAACTGCCATTTATTTTTTAATTAACCATTGGTAACGAAATGCCCATTTCCAGCGGATTTGTGATTTGAGGTGTAATTGTTGTGATATTTCTTCTAATTCTTCTCTCTTAAAAGCACGAAGAATAGATGTTAATCCATCTTGTTTAATCATTTGGTTAGTTATCACTAAACCTAATAATTTAAAGAGTCCGTAAGCCACCTTACTCCTTTGTAAGTCGTTTATAACCAACCCGATATTAGCATTGTTATATAATTTTTTTAATAATATCTTTATTTCCTCTTCTTTAAAATGATGCAGAAAAAGCGTTGTAAGTGCAATATCAAAATTCAAGGTTTCAAATTGGTCCGAAAAAATATCGATACTTTTAAAACTAATATTAGGATATTCAGAAGATAGTTCCGAGGCATAAGCGATTGCATCTTGGTTGGCATCAATACCTATTAATCTAAAACTATATTGATGTTTACGACCATATTTTGCGACCTGCCTTAGGATGTCTCCGTGTCCACAACCCAAATCTATAATGGTATAGGTTTTATTCTTTGGCTGGTTTTTTAAAAGCTGCATAATGCCATTTAAAGTCACACGGTTTCCTCCTAGCCATTTATTGATGTTGCCGAGTTTATCCAAAGTATCACGTAACAATTCCCCTTTTAAGGAAAAATCGTCCATGAGCTCAGTTTTATTACTTCGATATTTAGTGTTTATAAATAAATTCACTACGCTTTCATAGGTTTACCATGTGTTGTTTTAATGATTAAAGGAACTAAAAACGGAAACCATCTCAACATAATCAAGAGCTTTGGAGCTAACCAATTTTGCCTAAACAAATACGCAATTGTGTGACCAATTTTTAATCTAAAACTGAATGTCTGTTGCCAGCGTTTGGCATAATATTTCTCCAATTTTTCCCTGGATTCAATTTTTCCTTGAAGATAATCAATAATCAGCTCTGATGCTAATTGTGCACTTCTTATTGCCATTCCCATTCCATTGCCACACAAGGGATGAATCATTCCTGCAGAATCACCACACATTATAACATGGTTTTCTATTGGCTGTTTAGTTTCAAATGAAATTTGGCTGATCGTCAAAGGATTTTCATATTGAATTTCACAATTGTTGAAAATCTCTTTTAATGCTGAATTTTTGAACAATACTTCTTCCTGAAAAGATTCAATATCCTTATACCTTTTAAATGATTCAAAATCTGTAATATAGCATAAATTGATGTGGTCGTTTTCAACTTTTGAAACACCACAATAACCTCCTTTAAAGTTATGAAGCGCAACTTTATCCTCAGGAAATTTGCCTGAAGCATGTATTTTAACTCCTAAATAGGGCGACTTTTTTTTAATAAATTTTCGATTGAATTGAACATCTAAATTAGACCGTTTCCCGAATGCTCCAATCACGATTTTTGATTGGAATATTTTATTGGATTTTGTTTCGACCTTAAAATTATCAGCTTCAAAATTTACATCAATTACGGAATCTTTAAGCACCTCAACACCTTTTGAACTGTCTCTTATACACATCTCCGAGCCCACGA
>CAJXVG010000015.1 GCA_913061495.1 uncultured Winogradskyella sp. | reverse complement strand
AATGACCCAACAATTGATTAACAAACTTTAAATTGGTATAATCTGTATTGCTATTAAAAAAACCTAATGAAATCTCTTTATTAGGTTCAACCCTATTAATAGTTGATGTAACAACTACTGAACCTTCATAATTTTTGAGAATGAAATCCGTGATTCTATCTCCTGTGAAATTAAGGGTTTTGGGTTTTCGTTTTCCCATAATAACCATATCTGGTTTTGTATGCTTTAGTCTATTTTCAATTTCGCTTTTAACATTTCCTATAGCATAACTATAACTCATATTAACATCATTGGATTTTGAAATGGTTTCTACCAATGCTTTCAATCTATTATTTGTGGTAATATATTCATCATTTATGCTACGCATAGCTGATAGTTGGCTTTCCCTCTGTACAATATCTGTAGGCTTTTTAACGTAAAAGAACTCAATATTAGCATCAATCATTTTCGCGAAGCCAATGGCACTTTTCAAGATACTCTCAAACTCGTTTTCCAAACCTGAAAGCACTAATATTTTATATTTATTATTTTTCATAATGCTTTAGCTTAAACTAATATTAGATTTTGGTCTTAATTGAAAGAACTCTATAAAACTTGTAGGATTTTCAACAATGCCTCGTTTTGAAATTAGTTTTATATCAATGTTTCTTTCCTTTGCTTTAAAGGCAAAATCTTCTAAAATCTCAACAATATCATAATCAAGATATCTTGTTTTTGTAATATCAAATTCTAAATAGGTATCTCTTGGCAGACTGTCTAATTCTTTTAAAATGGCACCTTTATTAAAGAATGTTACTTCCTCTGCAAGTTCCATCTTAATTTTATGCTTTCCGTTACTATTATCTTTTATATGCAGAAAGTGAGAGTTTTGGTAGCTCTTTAGTAATATAACTACAATACCAACAGCTAAGCCTAAACCAATACCTACGAGTAAGTCTGTAAAAACAATTCCTATTACGGTTACAAAAAATGGTACAGATTGTTTCCAACCTAATTTATACATTTTCATAAATAAAGCTGGTTTTGCCAGTTTATAACCTACCACAAGTAAAATTGCAGCTAGAACTGACAACGGAATCATATTTAATAGCCTAGGGATTAATATTACAGAAATCAATAATAAAAATCCATGCACAATAGCTGATAATTTAGTTTTACCACCAGATTGAATATTGGCAGAACTCCTCACAATTACCTGTGTAATTGGAAGTCCTCCTATTAAACCAGATAGGATATTACCAGTACCTTGAGCCAATAACTCTCTATTGGTTGGAGTTACATTTTTTTCGGGATCCATTTTATCCGTAGCTTCTACGCACAATAGTGTTTCTAAACTTGCTACTAATGCAATTGTGAACGCCACAATCCAAATTTCTGGATTTGTAATTACAGCAAAATTTGGAAAGCTAAATTGCCCTAAAAATGAATCTATCCCTTCTGGAACTGGTACACTCACCATATGTGATTGAGCTATAGCCAAAGTATCATTAGACTGTGTAACTAAGAAAAATAAAATCCCTACAACTACGGCTACCAAAGGTCCCTGTACAATCTGAAAGATTTTACCTTTCTTTGATAGCACATTGCCCCAAAGTAAAAGAATGCCTAGAGAAACAAACCCAACAATCATAGAGCCGATTATAAGATTATCAAAAATATTGAATAGGGCTGAAAATGTATTTTCTCCAGAGAGCTCTATAAAGCTATCAGCTCCTTCGGGTTCTGCATCGTAGCCAAAGAAATGAGGAATCTGTTTTAGTATTATTATAATTCCGATACCTGTTAACATTCCTTTAATTACAGAAGAAGGAAAATAATAACCAATAATACCTGCTTTAAGCACTCCAAAAATAAGTTGAATAATCCCTCCTAAAACGACTGCAACTAAGAAGTTTTCATAACCTCCAAGGCTACCAATTGCTGTTAATACAATTGCAGCCAATCCTGCTGCTGGCCCACTGACTCCAATTTTTGAGCCACTTAAAGACCCTACAACAATACCACCAATGATACCTGCAATTAATCCTGAAAAAAGTGGTGCTCCACTCGCTAACGCAATACCTAAACATAAGGGTAATGCAACAAAGAATACGACAATACTCGCTGGTATGTCATTTTTTAAATTTTTAAACATAAATATAATAAGTTATGCTTTCAGCACGTAAGAACATACCAAAAACAGTAATGAGAAATTAGCTCTAAACGAGCTCTAAACGTTGAATATTTATGCTATTAATTCGGGAGGAGGGGAAATTAAATTAAGATGTGGTTTTGGATAGTTTTTAAAAGCGTATCCTATATCATTTCTTTTTTTATGACTTTCAAAAATATCATCAGAGTCTTCAACAGAATTATCAAAAAGAAGTTTAACGTGGTTGTTTTCCTCTTCCTCAGCCAAACTGTAAAAAGAAGTCACATCACAAGAATTATCAATAGATAGTATAATACTAGGTGCAGAAATAAGCGCCATTAATATTATGGTAAAAAATACTGCCGCTCTATATTTATATTTGTGAAGCATAAGTTGCAAATATACTATTCATAGTCGAGCTTAATGTTAAAGAATTTTTAAATATTTTTTAATAATTTAATGTCTTTTGAAGGAATCCAACCTGTAGAGTTGTCTGGAAGCTGTATTCTTTTCCAGTCATCATAAGTCTCTAGCACCTGTATTTTAGTGCCTTCGTGTAACCTAAAAACCTCTTCACTGGTTTGATTTGGGTCGGTTTTTACCCTACTTTCTTGAGCAAAGACTATGGCAGGATTATTCATTTTATCTTGATGGCTTTTCTGGTAAGCCATAATAATGGCAAAAAATCCTAATAGCAAACTTAATATACTGGTAACAAAAGCGAATCGTTTTCGGGAGGTGGTATATGAAAAATGAAATGCCAAAAATAAAATTACAAAAGCTATAACACCAATAACAGCAATTATTGCCCAAGTATCTACAGTTGCAATATTTACGATGTTTTTAGTGATCTTTGAAAAACCAACTTCAGGCACTTTATCAATGGCATCAATAGTCATATTGCGAGCATAACCCAAATTGTTTTTTATATCTTTTCCGTTAGGGTTAAGCTGAAGTGCTTTTTCGTAATAATAAATACTTGGCGCTATATTATTAAGTTTGTAATTGGCATTTCCCAAATTAAAATACAATTCTTCAGAATGTACACCAGCATCTAAAATTGCTTCGTATTTGTCTATAGCCTCTGCGTATTTACCTTGATTATAAAGTGTATTTGCCTCCTCAAAAAGTTGATTGTTTTGGGTATAACCAAAATAACACACACAGCTCACAAACAGAATTAAAATCGCTTTCATACTATTGTATCTGTTTATCTATTAATGAAATAGTTTTAGCAGCTTTATCATAATCATTTTGCATTGTTACCTGTGTAATTGGAGTATATCTTGCAAGTTCACAGTTTTCCAAAATTGAAATGAAGTCTTTAACAACAGTTGCATCAACATTTCTATCTATTAATAACTGTTGAATTTTTTCTTTGTTGAAATCACTAGTTTCAATATTAAGTTTTGCCTTAAGATAATTATGAAGTGCTTTTTCTAAAGCCACATAAAATGCCTCTTTTTGCCCTAAATTTTTCTTTGCTTCGCTTAAGTATTTACGAGCTAGACGATCTGCTTTTCTAATTCTTTTCCCTTTTACATCTGCATTACGTTTATCTCTACGTTTTCTTGCTATGATGGCGATTGGAATCAACAGAAATGGTAATAGTAATAAATACCAAAATAGATTTGACTTAAAAAAACCTTCTTGAGATATACTCTTAAAATTAGTATTGGTTTTAATAAATGCAAACGTATTTGTGTTTTTTGTAATAGTTTGTTTTATTCCAGAATTGGGGTTTTCGTCTGTATTTGCAATAGCATTTGGTCCTTTTAGAACATCAATAACAATATCATCAGAATTGATGCGCTTGTAGGTTTCAGACTTTAAATCAAAATAAGAAAAGGAAACAGTTGGCACAGGGTATTTTCCTTTGTACTGAGGCACAATAGTATAAGTGTCTGAAATACGACCTTGCATGCCACTTAAATTTGTCCGCACATTCTCTTGATGTTCTGGCTCATAAACTTCGAGTGAGCTAGGAACAGTCAATTTTGGTAATTCAAAAAGTTTTAAATTTCCTTTACCTGAAACCTCTATTTTGGCTTGAAGGGACTCAGTAGCGTTCAATTCCGTTTTGGTGGTAGTTACTTTAAATTCAAAATCACCAACAGCTCCAGTAAAATCGGCTGGTTTGCCCTCTTCAGGCAATGGCTTTACATTAATTGTTCTACTACCAGCAGTCACAATTTTAGGGACTTTAGTTGTTATTCGACGACCAAAAATATCAACTCTATTTGTGGGCACTTCAACTGAAACATCTAATACTAATGGCTCTAACTTTAGTTTGCCAGTTTTTTGAGGATACAGCACTGTTTTACGAAGCACAACATAGCGATAATCTTCACCTTTGTATTTTCCTCGTTGGGCATTAAGCCCTTTTATCTCAATATTCTGACTCCAAAAGTCATTGTATCGCGGATTGTCTTTTATTTGCCAATTACTCACCCCTGTATCTGGTGATACATATAATTTGTAAACCACTGTAATCGCTTCATTGAGATACGGATTTGGCTTAGAAACCTCAGCGACCAAATGGATATTTTCCGAAGCGATGTCTGCACCACTTGGTGGTGCGTTTGGTCTATCTACAGCAGCAGTAACATTAATGGTTACAGGAAATGTTTTGTATGTTTCCCCTTCAATTTCAATTGTGGCTTGTTTAATTGTAAACGTTCCTCGTTTATTAGGAGCTAAAAAGTAACTGTAAGTTTTTGAATAAGTGCGTTTTCCGTTATAATAGGAATTACTTAAAGAGGTGTTTGGCCCTCCAACTACCGTAAATCCTTCAAAATTAGGTGGTACAAAATTATCGCCATCCTTGTTCATTTCGAAATCAATACGAAGTCGCTCATTAACTCCCAATTTCTTCTTACTAACTTTAGCTTCAAACTTTACTTGTGCCATAGCAGTGGTTTCTGCAAGCAATATGAAAAGTACTAATATGTATTTAAAAAATTTCATTTTTAATCTAAGACCAAAAGGTTTTGAAATCCTGAAAGAGCTTTAATAAACTATAACTTTACCAGTCTTTTTCTGTTCTTACTTTAGCCCCTTTTTGTTTTTCGGCATTCATTTTTTCTTGAACTTTTTGTTCTTGGTTTTGCATGGCTTCGAGAATATTTTTTATTTGCTGGGGCGACATTTGTCCTGGTTTAGGTTTGGGTTTTTGATTTTTATCATTGTTTTTATCTCCTTTTCCTTCATCTTCTTTTTCGTCTTTAGGTTTTCCCTTGTCGTCTTTATCCTTATCTCCGTCTTTTTGATCTTTATCCCCTTCGTCCTTTTTATCTTTGTTTTCGTCTTGTTTTTTCTGTTCGTCCTCTTTGTCTTTTTCCTCTTCTTTATCCTTATCTTCCTTATTGTCTTCTCCACCACCATCTTTCTGCTCCTCAGCACACTCTTTGGCTAAGGCATAGTTGTAGCGTGTTTCTTCATCGGTTGGATCGTTTCGTAGGGCATTCTTAAAAGCTTCAACCGCTTGTTTGCATTGCTTACTTTGCATTAATATGTTGCCAATATTATGAAAGGCTCTGTGCTTTTCAACTTTCGATGTAGCATTTTTTGCAGCTTCCTGACTTCTAAAAAGTGCTTCATCAAAACTTCCGTTTTTATAATACGAATGTGCTAAATTATAAGCGCCTACTGCCTTATTTGGAGCTTTAGAAATGGCTTTACGGTATTCCATTTCAGCTTCTGTATAATTATTTTCTGAAAGCAATTCATTAGCTTGGTATACTAAGTCTGTAGATTGCTTTTCGGCTTTAAGTTGTGTTTTATCAATATTTTGGGAAACCCCAAAAACACCTATTAAAAGTGTCAGTAAAGTTATCTTAATTTTCATATTGTTCTATTTTTGCCAACTCCTAAAATACTAAAGGGTTTTGGTTGAAGGCGTTAAAGAATGTTTAAAAATTCTCGTTAAACAAATTGAGTTTTTTTAACCATGCTGTTTTTCGTTCTAAAAAGAAAATATCTATAAATAGTAGCAAAATTCCTAAGCCTAAAAACCATTGAAATTGATCTTTAAAGTCGGCTATTTGCTTTGATTCAAATTCCTTTTTATCCATTTTATCCAGTTCGCTTTTAATGGCTTCTACAACTTCTGATGTATTTTTACCATTAACGTATAATCCATTGGTCTCTTCTGCAATTTCTTTTAGCGTCGTTTCATCTAAGCGCGTAATTACAGTTTCACCTTTATTGTCTTTTTTGTAGTTTAAAACTACTCCGTTTCGTTTTATCGGAATTGGTCCACCTTTCGCTTCTCCAACACCAATCGTCATTATCCTTATACCAAGTTGGTTGGCTTCTTCTGCAACATCAATGGCATCACCTGCATGGTCTTCTCCATCTGAAATTAAAATTAAAATTCTATTGGTTTGCTCTTTATCATCATAATACGTTTTTGCCAATTGAATAGCCTCGTTTATTGCTGTTCCTTGTGAAGACAGCATATCTGTATTCATATTTTGAAGAAACATTTTTGCAGAAGCATAATCTGTTGTGATTGGCAATTGCGGAAAAGCTTTACCAGCATAAGCGATAATACCAACGCGGTCACTTGCTAAACTATTTATAATTTGTGTAACGAGTTGCTTTGACTTTTCTAATCGGTTTGGCGCAATGTCTTCTGCCAACATACTTTTAGACACATCTACAGCAAAAACAATATCGACTCCCTGGCTTCTAACCGTTTCAAGTTTTGTGCCAATTTTAGGATTTACCAATGCTAATGAAAGAAAAGCAAAAGCAGCACAAAGTACTATTACTTTTAATATGCTTTTAAATAAGGACTGATTTGGACTGAGACGCTTTAATAAGTCTGAGTCAGCAAATTTTCGTTGGGCAGAACGTCGCCAAAGTTGAAGTAATAAAAACAACACTATGATTACCGGAATAACCAGTAACGTCCAAAACCATATTTTTTCATCTAATCTAAACAAAACTTCTAAATATTGTGTGTTTTAATAACAATTCAAAAATGAGCAATAAACCTGCCAAAAGCACCAACGGCCTGTACAATTCTTGATAATTATAGTATTTTTTTTCTTCAACCTCTGTCTTCTCTAACTTATTAATCTCCTTATAGATTTCCGCTAGTTTTTTATTGTTGGTGGCTCTAAAATACTTACCGCCTGTTACATCTGCAATCTCTTTTAATAAGGCTTCATCTATTTCAACTTGTTGACGACCGTATCTAAATGAGCCATTGGCATTAAACCCAATTGGAGACAATGCCATACCATTTGTACCCAAACCAATTGTGTAGGTTTTTATACCATATTCTACCGCCAACTCACTTGCAATTTTTGGATCTATAAATCCGGAATTATTTACACCGTCGGTCAATAAAATAATAACCTTGCTTTTTGCTCTACTGTCTTTTAATCGGTTTACCGAAGTAGCCAATCCCATCCCAATTGCAGTTCCTCCTTCTATTATGGTGTTATATTTTATATCTCTCAGCGATCTTAATACAATGGATTTATCTGAAGTGATTGGTGTTTTGGTATAGGCTTCACCAGCGTACTCCACTAAACCAATTCGGTCATTTGGTCGTCCGTTTATAAAATCAGCCGCTACTTCTTTTAAAGCTTCAAGTCTATTTGGTCTTAAATCTTTTGCCAACATACTTGCCGATACATCAATTGCCATAACAATATCAATACCTCTAGTGGTTTTGGTACGTGTTGAAACATCAACCGACCTTGGTCGCGCCAAAGCTGTAATTAACAATCCTAAAGCAATGAGTCTTAGTGCAAATAATACATGTCTTAATTTAGACCAAATTGAAGACGTTGCCTTAAATCCTTTTAAGCTAGACATTTTTAGTTCTGCTGTTTGTGAAGTATGCTTCACAATGTACCACACTAATGCTAATGGCAACAATAACAGTAACCAGAATAGTTCTTTATTTAAAAATTCTATGTTTTCAAACATCATTCTTCTGCTTCTTGTTCGTCTGGGTTTAATTCAATTGAGTCAACGATACGTTTAACCATTTCCTCTGCATAATCGTCATTTTCAGGATAAGTGATTATAATTTGTTGCAACACATTGGCATTTGAGAAAAACAGCATTACATATTTTGCGTTTTCAATATAATTTGTATTTGGGATTCTTATGTCCATTGTTCCGAAAGTTCTTAAACCTTCAGCTGCATTTGGAGTTATAAACTGATCTCGTTTTACGGTAATATCAGTAGCTCCTTTTTCTTCAAATTGTTTTAAAGTATCCTCTGAAATTTTTAATAAATCAAAAGTTGGGTTTTCCGTATCCTCTGTTTGCTGTTCTTGCTTTGGTACATTCAATGTTGTGGTATTTATTGCAATACTAAACATATCGAGCATAGTTCCATGGACAAAGGTGGTCATGGTCATTTTATCTTGTACCTCATCAGAAATAGGAGATTCTACACGTTTTAATACTTTTGGTGTTTCAATATAAACTGGTGGATAGCCATAGGCGCTTTCTACCCAATCTCCTTCTAAAAGTTCTTTACTCTCGTGGCCTACAATTGTATCCTTTACATAACCAAACCCGTATTTGATGCCAAACCCAACAAATGTTGCAATTAAAAGAAACACACAAATACCAACTGTAAGTAGCACTTTATTTCGTTTCTTTTTTCGCTCTTGCTCTTCCTTATATTTTTGATCTAAAAGTTTTTCTTCTTCTGTTGGTTCTGGCAAGGCTTGTTTAACTTGGTCAATCTCTACATCAATTGTATTTCTATCGATTTCAGCGAGAGCCACATCTGGTGCAGATTTTGCAAATTTCACTAAATCAGCACGCTTAAAGATGGTTTCAATATTATTAATATCGTCTTTTGATAATTTAATCTGATTGGCATCTTTAAGTAAGTTCAATCGTGAAATAAGCTCATCCGTTGTACTTTCTAAAGCACGATCATATACTTTTTCGTCTAGGTATTTTCTAATTATAAAAGTCAATTCAGAATAGTACTCCTTCATTTCATTATTCTGAAGGTGACTACTCTCATCTAAGTTTTTTAATGCTAATTTTGCACGATCATATGGCGGTAAAAGAGCGATTTCTTCCTCCTCTGTTAATGGTTTTTTTCTCCAAATAAACCAGTACAATAAAAATGCAATCAGTGCTATTGCCAATATAATAGCCAATAACCAAAGCCACCAATTACTACTGCTTTTATCTACTTCAATAATTGGTTTTATATCGTAGAGTTTTTGCTTGGTGGTATCTACTGTAACCGTATTAACATCTACTTTTAGTGAGTCTGTAAAAAAGGGTTTGTCTCCAATAATAATTTTTTGACGTGGAATGGTATAACTCCCAGAATCAAATTGGGTGAGTTTGTATATTCTAGATAATAGAAATTTTGCATCTCTCTTTGTAGTATCAATTTTTAAAGCTTCTACGGCTTCCAATGGAGCAAAAGTTTGTCCTTCAGGAAATACAACTAGTGAAGAAGAATCTGTTTCAACCTTAATTTTGTAATTGATTTGCTCGCCTACTCTAATTTTGGTAGTATCTATTTCTGACGTGACTTGTGAGAAAGACAGAAGAGTAAAAAGCGAAAAGAGAATAGCGAAAAGATTCCGAGGCGGAAAACCAAAACCGAAAACTTTAAAATTCTTAATTTGTAATTTGTAATTCGTCATTTGCATTATCCTCTTCGTTTAAAATAACCCAATAGCTTTTTTACATAACTTTCGTCCACACGACAATCTATTGTACCAGATCCAGATTTTGTAAAACTCTCTTTAAAATAATTTACTTTTTCGTTATAAAACTGACTGTAATTTTGGCGCACTTTTTTTGAAGCCGTATTTACTAACATTAGTTCACCAGTTTCTTCATCTTCCATCTGTACCATTCCTAAATTTGGGATGGCTTCTTCGTGTTTATCGTAAACTCTTATACCTGTAATATCATGCCTGCCGGCAGCAATTTTTAAGTTCTGTTTGTAATCGTCCGCAATAAAATCTGAAAGCATAAAAACAATGGCTTTCTTTTTCATCACATTAGACAAGAATTTTATAGCTTCTGCAATATTTGTCTTTTTACTTTTTGGTTTAAACTCTAACAACTCACGGATAATAAGCAATACATGAGAGCGTCCTTTTTTAGGTGGAATGTAAAGTTCTATTTCGTCTGAAAACAAAATCAAACCTATTTTATCATTATTCTGCGTTGCTGAAAATGCCAAAGTTGCTGCAATTTCAGTCACAATTTCGTCTTTAAATTGATTTTGTGTTCCAAATAATTTACTACCCGAAACATCTGCCATCAGCATCATGGTAAGCTCGCGCTCTTCTTCAAAAACTTTAACGTAAGGTTCGTTATAGCGCGCAGTAACATTCCAATCTATGTTTCTAACGTCATCACCAAACTGGTATTGGCGAACTTCAGAAAACGTCATTCCACGACCTTTGAAGGTTGAGTGATACTCACCACCAAAAATATGATCAGACAAACGACGTGTCTTTATCTCTATTTTCCGTACTTTTTTTAGAAGTTCTTTGGTATCCATTTATTCGCTTTCGCTCAATTAGTAATAAGTGATTAGTAATTAGTGGTAAGTCAAATTTTACTTGCTACTAATTACTTTTTACTGATGCGCAGCATCTACTAAGGCACTTCAATCTCGTTTACAATTTTATTGATAATATCTTCTGAGGTGATATTCTCGGCTTCTGCTTCGTAAGTAATTCCTATTCTGTGGCGCAATACATCATGTACTATAGCTCGCACATCTTCAGGAATTACATAACCTCTGCGTTTAATAAATGCGTAACATTTTGCGGCAGTTGCCAAATTGATACTACCACGAGGAGATGCACCAAAAGAGATCAATGGTTTTAAGTCTGCTAGTTTATATTTTTCTGGATAACGCGTTGCGAAAATGATATCGAGAATATATTTTTCAATTTTTTCATCCATATAAACCTCTCGTACCGCTTCTTGTGCACTTAATATTTGCGCTGTAGAAACCACAGGATTTACCTTGTCATAAGTACCTTTTAAATTGGCTCTTACAATGAGTTGCTCTTCTTCTATTTTTGGATAATCAATGACGGTTTTCAACATAAATCTATCCACTTGCGCTTCTGGCAACGGATATGTTCCTTCTTGTTCAACAGGGTTTTGAGTTGCCATTACTAAAAATGGCCTGTCCAAAACAAAGGTTTCATCTCCAATAGTAACCTGCTTTTCTTGCATGGCTTCCAATAATGCAGATTGTACTTTTGCAGGTGCTCTGTTAATCTCATCTGCCAAAACGAAATTGGCAAATATTGGGCCTTTCTTAATTGAAAAATCGTTTTCCTTAATGTTGTATATCAATGTACCAACAACATCGGCTGGCAACAAATCTGGCGTGAATTGTATTCTGCTAAAACTAGCGTCAATGGCTTTAGACAAGGTGTTAATTGCCAAGGTTTTTGCCAATCCAGGTACACCTTCTAGTAAAATGTGACCTTGCCCAAGTAAGCCAATTAATAGACGCTCTACCATGTGTTTTTGGCCAACAATTACTTTATTCATCTCTAAAGTCAGCAAGTCAACAAATGCGCTTTCTTTTTCTATCTTTTCATTAATTGATTTAATATCAACTGTACTTGTTTCTTCCATAGTTTTTAAGTTTAAGCACTTAACTTTTTAAATAAATTTTTCCGGAGCTGCAAATTGTTAAAATTATTCTTGGTTTGCTGTTAACAATTGGTTAAAAATAAAGGCAAATTGGTCATTGCGCAATTTATTCAATTCTAAAGTTTTACCTATTTTTATGCATCTTTTGCTATTAATCTTTATAAATTAATTAATCCTTTTGAACTATTCTAAAATAATCGCAGGTACGATGACCTGGGGAGATTGGGGAAAACAACTCTCCAAAAAAGAAATGGAAGCGTTAATGCGCCATTGTATTTCTAACGGCATTACCACGTTTGACCACGCTGACATTTACGGAGGCTACACCACTGAAACCCAATTTGGGGAAGGGCTTGAATCTTCTGGAATTACGCGTGAAGACATTCAACTAATTTCAAAATGTGGTATTCAATATTTAAGTGAAAACCGAAAAAACAAAGTAAAACATTACGATTACAGTAAAGATCACATTATTTGGTCTGTTGAAGAATCATTAAAAAACCTAAATACCGAGTATTTGGATTTATTGCTATTACATAGACCAAGTCCACTTATGGTCGCTGAAGAAATTGCTGAAGCTATAACTATTTTAAAAAAAGATGGTAAAATAAAAGACTTTGGTGTTTCAAATTTTAATGCTTCCCAAATGGAAATGATTGGATTACGAGTTGACATTGACGTTAACCAAATTGAATTTTCATTAACACAACATTCAGCAATGCATAACGGCACTTTAGATTACATGAAAACATGCGGAATTAAACCAATGGCATGGTCTCCTTTAGGCTCAGTTTTTAAAGAAGACAATGAACGGACCAGACGTATTCACAAACAACTTGGGAAGTTAACGAGTAAATATAATGCAACAGAAGACCAATTGCTATTAGCCTGGATTTTAAAACATCCTTCGGGAATTCATCCTGTGGTTGGTACAACCAATAAAGAAAGATTGAAACAAGCCATGGATGCTATCCAAATTGAATTGGAACTTGAGGATTGGTTTCTAATTCTGGTGGCTTGTCAAGCCCATAAAGTGCCGTAATTTAGTCGAAGTTTGCAGTAATAAATATTATGAAAAAACAAAAAACAGCATTAATAACAGGCGCAACAAGCGGAATAGGTAGAGCAACCGCTCACGAATTTGCAAAACAGGGTATTAACTTGGTGCTATGTGGCAGACGCCAAGAACGGTTAGACAGTATTGAAAAAGCACTATCTAAAGAAGTTGACGTACATACTTTAAATTTTGATGTTCGTGATCGTGAAAAAACATTGGAAGCCATTGCATCATTACCAAAAGAATTTAAAACTATTGAAATTTTAATCAATAATGCAGGCAACGCTCATGGATTAGATCCAATTCAATCCGGAAGTTTAGACGATTGGGATGCCATGATGGATATTAATGTAAAAGGCTTACTTTATGTTAGCAAAGCCATAATCCCAGGAATGACGGAAAGAGAATCTGGGCATATAATCAATATTGGTTCTTCTGCCGGAAAAGAAGTTTACCCAAAAGGCAATGTGTACTGCGCAAGCAAACATGCCGTTTTAGCCATTACCGAAGGCATGCGAATTGACTTAAATCCGTTTGGTATTAAAGTAAGTGCTGTTAATCCTGGACTGGTGGAAACCGAATTTTCCGAAGTCCGTTTTAAAGGAGACAGTACAGCTGATGGTGTTTATAAAGGCTATAAAGCACTTCAGCCAGAAGATGTAGCTGAAGTAATCTATTTTGCAGTATCGCGACCAGCTCACGTAAATTTAGCGGATGTACTTATGTTTTGTACGGCTCAGGCAAATTCAACAATAGTTAAAAAGAATTAATAGATTCCTGCCTTCGCAGGAATGACAACCATGATTAACAAACGCCTACTCATAAAAAACCTACTTGCTCACAACGATGAGAACAGTTTCTATGATAAAAAGCGAAAAATTGATATAGGTTTTAAGGAGGGAAAAGCAAAATTTTTAAAGCACGTTTGTGCTTTATCTAATAGCAATCCTAAAAACAACTCTTATATAGTAATAGGTGTTGAGGACGAAGACAATAAAATTATTGGTGTCGATTTTTTTGATGACAGCAAAATACAAAACCTCATCAATGCTTATCTCACACATCCTCCTATTGTTCAATATGAAAACATTCCTTTTCCGCATTTGCCAGATGATAAGGTAGTTGGGTTGGTCACCATAAGACCCATAGAACAAATTACCTCATTAAGAAAAAACATCTGGAAATATTATGGAGGCTCAGTATTTTTTAGGGATGGCAGTATAAGCATGCCTAAGGTTTTTGATCTTGAGATTAAGGATGTTAACTCTAAAATTGTTGCTGCGATTGAAAACCATGCGCAAAATAATATTCAACTCACCTTAGATGGTGTTTTCGATTTTATGAACAAACGCCAAGACTACAATCCACAATACAAGGTGTTTAAAGAGTATTTTGTGCTCTGTTGGTCTGGTGATAAAAAAGAGGTTAAGGACGACGTGTTTTTTTCGCGTGTGGATATAGAATTAATCAATGAACAAGTAAGACTGTTTTATTCCGCACTAGATGAAGTTTCTATTTCTTACGATTCTAATAGTTTTAATATTGTTGAGTATGTTAGGTTAGGTCTTTATCAGTCCTATAAATATTACAGGCTTGAAGAAACCACCATCCATTTTCACGACAATGCCAATTATTCCATTGATGCCAATTTGGTTTTTGAACCACCTCAGTTTGATAAAAAAATATTGCACCATATTTATAATGCTAATAATTACCTTCTAGAAAAGTTGGAAAAAGGAATGTCTTTCAATTCTAATGAAAAAGCAGATTTAGAGAACCTTGCTGCAAGTTATTTAATTTGTTACCTCAACGGGTTTAATGATGCTCTGCCAAAACTTGAAGCTATTAAACCCTACTTAAAGAGCTATGATGCCAAAATTTACAGCTCATACAAAGATACTATTAGAATATTGAGAAAAGTAAAGTATAATTAAAATACCTTCTTTAAACCACTTACTATCAATATTTTTCTATTCTTCGCTAAGCAAATAATTTATTATAACTTTCTACCAAATGGTAGCATTGCCGTATTATCTAACTACAGATCACACATAAATTATAACACAAATTGGTGGTGACACTGCAGTTTTAACTTTAGAAAAGTAAGTGAAACAGGACTTATTATTTCAATTTTATCGGTAAGAGTTACTTTTTGAAGATAAGTTTTATAATATTAGTTTTTTACAGAGCACTATATGGTTAATAGGGAAGGCTAAAGTGTTTATTCTATAAGGTTTTATAAATTTATATCGATGTTTTTATACCACTGAACGGACACATAAACTAGAACTTACCAGTTATACATTTTTTTCTACCATTCATCAAAAAAATTCAGCTTAAACCAAAATAACTTGCATCTTTGAATTGCTATTAATCAATTAAATAACCTTGTTTCTCCCGATAAAAATTCGGCCTTGAAGCAAGGTTTTTCGTTTTTATATAAAGTGTATGGTTTAAGTATCGGGAGGCAAGACAAAGAAAATATTGTAGCTCTTTTTTTTCCTGAATTAGGCATAAAAATTTAAAATTGAAATATTAAAAAAGCCACTTCGAAATGAAGTGGCTTTTTTAATATAAGTGAAACTTATTTTTTATAGATCAAACTTAATGCCTTGCGCTAATGGTAATTCATCAGAATAATTAACTGTATTCGTTTGGCGTCTCATATACACTTTCCAAGCATCAGAACCAGACTCACGTCCACCACCTGTTTCTTTTTCACCTCCAAAAGCACCACCAATTTCAGCACCAGAAGTTCCTATGTTTACATTTGCTATACCGCAATCTGAACCTGCATAAGATAAGAAACGTTCTGCCTCTTTCATATTGTTGGTCATTATCGCAGATGATAATCCTTGAGCTACACCATTTTGTTTGTCAATAGCATTTTCTAAATCACCAGAGTATTTCATTAAATATAATACTGGTGCAAATGTTTCGTGCTGTACAATTTCAAAATCGTTTTCTGCTTCAATAATTGCTGGTTTAACGTAGCATCCACTTTCATAACCTTCACCTTCTAAAACACCACCTTCTACAAGAACTTTTCCTCCTTCAGATTTTGCTTTTTCAATAGCTTCTAAATAGGTGTTAACTGAATCTTTATCAATTAATGGTCCGATGTGATTTTTCTCATCTAATGGATTACCAATAGTTAATTGGTCATATGCTCCCACAATGGCATCTTTTACTTTATCGTAAACAGATTCGTGTATAATTATTCTTCTAGTTGATGTACAACGCTGACCACAAGTTCCAACGGCTCCAAATACAGCACCAGGCACCACTACTTTTAAGTCTGCGGTTGGTGTAATAATAATAGCATTGTTTCCACCTAATTCTAATAAGGACTTACCAAAACGTTCAGCGACTGTTGCACCAACAATTCTTCCCATACGAGTAGAACCAGTTGCAGATACTAGAGGAATTCTAGAATCTTTAGTCATGAATTCACCGACTTTGTAATCTCCATTGATTATACAAGAAATACCTTCTGGCAGATTATTATCTTTTAAAACTCCTGCTATAATATTTTGACATGCAACAGAACATAGAGGTGTTTTTTCAGAAGCTTTCCAAACACAAACATCACCACAAACCCATGCTAAAGCTGTATTCCAAGCCCAAACTGCCACAGGAAAGTTAAATGCAGAAATGATACCAACAACACCAATTGGGTGCCATTGTTCTCTCATTACATGGCCTGGACGTTCCGATGGAATTGTTTGTCCGTTTAATTGTCTAGATAATCCTACTGCAAAATCACAGATGTCAATCATCTCTTGAACCTCACCATAACCTTCTTGTAAAGATTTACCCATTTCATAAGACACTAACTTACCTAAAGGTTCCTTTAATTCTCTTAATTTATTTCCAAATTGACGAACTATCTCCCCACGTTGCGGAGCTGGCATATCTCTCCATGTTTTAAATGCTGATGTTGCCGTTTCCATCAACTTATCATAGTCTGTTCTAGTCGTAGATTTAACCTTGGCAATCAACTGTCCATCTACAGGAGAATGAGATTCAATAATTTCACCGTTAGAAAAACTATTAGAACCTGTTGAAGTTCCATTATTTATATCATTTACTCCCAATTGCTCAAGAGCTTCTTTTATTCCGAAATCGGTAGCTACTGCTTCCATATTTACTTGTTTTTTATGAATTATTAAATATTTCTGCGAAGTTACTAATAAAATGCCAGTTAGTCGAAGCGCAACTTCCTTAAATTATGTAACTTTAAGGTGCTTAAAAATTCTTATAAGTCATGAAAAAACCTATCGTATTCGTTCTTATTTTCTGTTTCTGTTTTTCCTGTAAAAATGAAGTGAAACTCGAAGAAACCTCCAAAGTTGAAACCTCCGAAGACACCCAGTATCAAAAACCTGAATTTGCTATAATCATCCATGGAGGAGCTGGCACAATTTTAAAAAAGAACATGACTCCAGAACGTGAAGCTGCCTACAAAGCTAAGCTTGAAGAAGCTATAAGAGTTGGCCACAATATTTTAAAAAATGGAGGCAGTAGTTTAGACGCTGTTGAAAAAACCATAAACGTTATGGAAGATTCACCACTTTTTAATGCTGGAAAGGGTGCGGTTTTTACAAATGCTGAAACTAACGAATTGGATGCGTCTATTATGGACGGAAAAACACTAAACGCAGGAGCATCAGCTGGAACAACTACAGTTAAAAATCCAATAAATTTAGCAAGAGCGGTTATGGAAAAATCTGAACACGTTATGCTTTCTGGTAAAGGTGCTGAAACCTTTGCTGAAGAGCAAGGTTTACAGCTCGAAAAACCAGAGTATTTCTATACCGAAAACAGATTTAATTCATTAAAAAGAATTAAGGACAGAGAAAAAACGAAACTAGATCATGACGGAAAAACTGCATTTTATGATCCTTATATTAAAGACTCAAAATACGGAACGGTTGGTTGCGCTGCGTTAGATAAAAAGGGAAATTTAGCCGCTGGAACCTCTACAGGTGGCATGACCAATAAACGTTATGGCAGAATCGGAGATGCACCAATTATTGGTTCGGGCACTTATGCCAACAATGCAACTTGTGCCATATCTAGCACAGGTTGGGGAGAATATTTTATCAGAGCACAGGTGGCTCATGATATCTCAGCAATGATGGAGTATAAAAACATATCGTTAGAGGAAGCTTCAAAAGAAGTCATTCAGAATAAATTGACAAATTTAGGAGGTACAGGTGGTATTATTGGCGTAGATAAACATGGGAATATGGTCATGGAATTTAATACAGCTGGTATGTATCGTGCTACTATGAATGATAAAGGCAAATTAAACATTGGGATTTATGAAAAGTAAATGTCCTTTACTCTTTCAAAAAAGAGACACGTTAACTTTAAAAACACAAACTTTAATCTTTTTTAAGGTTGTTACAGAGAATAAACCTTTAAAATTCTGTGAAGTTATTCTCATTACAATTTCATAATAAATACTTTTAAATCGCAAATTCTTATTTTTGTACAATAAAACCAACTTATTAATATGGAAACAGTTCAGTTTATTCATTCATATTGGGCATATTTAGTGCTTTTAGTACTCGTTATAGCTACTTTTAATGCTATTGCTAAATTTTTTGGAGACAAGGAGTTTGATGCTTTTGATTTTAGAGTTTCATTGTTTACGCTGATAACAATGCATATTCAATTGCTAATTGGTATTGTGCTATTTTTTACCAAAGATTATTTCTCAACCATAGAAGAAGTTGGTGGTATGGGAGAAGTAATGAAGATTTCTGCTTTGCGGAATCTTATTATTGAACACCCTTTAACCATGATTGTTGCGGTAACTTTGGTAACAATCGGTTATTCTAAACATAAAAAGAAGCTGACCTCAAAACCTAAGTTTAAGATTTTAGCTATTTTTTATACGATTGCACTTGTTTTGGTTTTGGCTAAAATTCCATGGAATCTTTGGTTTTAAAATAAAAAAAGACCGTTTAAATAATTTTTAAATGGTCTTTTTTTATTTTAAAATTTAAGTCTTTGCTTACTCTACTTCTTTTATAAGGTAAACGTAAACTGGGAAGTGATCACTAAATCCATCAGTAAAACCACCATCTGCAAAACTTCTATACGGATAACCTTTGTAGCGTCCGCGTTTATTGGTTAAATAATATTTATTAAAAATGCCTGCTTTATAAAATCGAAAAGAGGAGTAATCCTTCTCTAAAAAGGGCTGTGATATCAAAATTTGGTCAAACAAACTCCATGCGTCTCTATAGGCGTTAGAACCTAGGCCTTGTTTAAAAAAACCTTCCATAGGATTAAAAATGCCTTTTAAACCAACTTTCTTTTCTTTTCGCTCTGCTTTTAATACTTCTTTTACACTGTCGTTAGTTGGATTGTCATTTAAATCTCCCATAGTAATGATTTTAGCATAAGGATCAATAGATTGTAATGAGTCAATAATTCGTTTATTTAACTTTGCTGCTCCAACTCTTTTTGATCTACTTCTAGCCTCACCACCACTTCGAGATGGCCAATGATTAACAATGATGTGAATTAAATCACCCTCTAATTTTCCGCTAACTAAAAGTTGATCTCTTGTAAAAACTCTTTTTCTGGTGAGATCATCATAAATTTTCAATTCGTGAGAACTTGTTTCAATAGGCTTAAATAATGCTTTTTGGTATAATAGCGCAACATCAATTCCTCTTCGATCTGGAGATTCGTAATGAATAATCCCATAATCCTTACTTAAAAGTAACGGGTTATTTACCAAATCCTCTAAAACCTGTCTGTTTTCAACCTCAGAAACTCCAATAATGGCAGGTGTGTTTTTAGTGTCTTGTGAGCCTATATCAGAGACAACTCTTGCCATATTACGAACTTTGTTTTTATAAACTTCACCTCTATTAGCTTCATTCATTTCCATTATTGGGCTGGCCTCATCAAACTTCAAAGGGTCATTAATGGTATCGAATAAATTTTCAAGGTTATAAAATGCAACGGTATGGATTTTAAAACGCTTTTTTTCTTGTGCTTCTGCATTGGCCAAGGTTAAAAAAGCGATGGCTAAAACCAGTAATCTTAGTACTTTCATTTATATTTTAATTTTGTTTAATGATAAATTACGATATCTATTTATTTTAAAAACGGGTACAAATTTACTATCGATATTTAACTTTCTATGTTATTTTAACGTTATTTCTAAAACAAAATACTTGCCAAAAAGCAATTGACTAAGATAAATATCCTAAATTTGCACGCCTTAAAATTTTGTTAAGGTAAATAAAAATCAATTTTAAAATTAGGTATGAAAAAAAGTTTTTTACTCGTTCTGTTCGGAATGGCTTTTACTTTAGCTGGTTTTGCCCAGCAAACCATAGTCAAAGGTAGTGTTTTGGACGGATCCACAGGAGAACCAATTCCTGATGTCACTATTACTATTGAAGAAACCGGACAAACCACACAAACAGATGCTAAAGGTGAATTCAGTTTTACTGTAAATGTACCGCTTGGCGAACAAGTTTTAAAGGTCGAAAAAGAAGGTTTTGTCATCAAACGTTATCCTATTATTGTAAACGAAGGACAGACTGTTGACATTAGCGGAATGACTTTAGATATAGATTTGTCTTCTGCACAAGATTTATTTACAATTACACTTTCTGATGACGAACTTAACGATGACACAAGTGGAGCTGACAATATCTCAGGTTTACTTTCTTCATCTTTAGATGTTTTTCAAAGGACAGCTGCTTTTGAATTCAGTTCTTCATTCTTTAGACTAAGAGGTTTAGATTCAGATAACGCTTCTGTTTTAATTAACGGAATTGAAATGAACAAACTTTATAATGGAAGACCTCAATGGAGTAATTGGGGAGGCTTAAATGATATGATGCGTAACCAAGTTTTAACAACTGGATTAACGGCTTCAGATTATAACTTTGGTGGTGTTTTAGGTTCAACTAATATTATTACCAGAGCCTCTAGTTATAGAAAAGGCGGACGTGTTACCTATTCATCCTCTAACAGAAGTTACACAAATCGTGCAATGGCTAGTTATGCTAGTGGTTTACTTGAAGGTGGTTGGTCCTTTGCTTTTATGATTGGAAGACGTTGGGGAGAAGAAGGTTATCAAGATGCTACGCTCTATGATTCTAATTCATTTTTTGCATCTATTGAAAAGAAAATTAACGATAAGCACAGTATTAATTTCACATCAATTTATGCGCCAAATAGAAGAGGAAAATCTTCTGCTAATACTCAAGAAGTTTATGACCTTAAAGGTATTAGGTATAATGAATATTGGGGTTATTTAGATGGTGAAAAACGCAATTCTCGTATTAAAGAGGTTGAAGAACCTATTCTTATGCTAAATCATTATTGGGATATATCTAATAAAACTTCTTTAAACACTAATATTGGGTATCAAACTGGTAAAGTAGGAAACAGTCGTTTAGATTATGCTGGTGGAGCAAACCCAAGTCCGGCTTACTACCAAAATCTACCTAGCTATTTCTTAGAAGATGGAGACCTTGAAGGAGCTTATTTGGCAGAACAAGAATTTATTAATGATGGGCAAATTGATTGGGAAAGAATTATTGACGCCAACTTAACAAACAACATTAATGGCAACAATGCTGCATATGTTTTATACGAAGATAGAAATGATGATAAACAACTAACATTAAACACTATTTTCAATACAGAATTAAATGAGAATATAATTTTAAATGGTAGAATAAACTATAGAAAATTAGATTCTGAAAATTTCGCTGAAATTATTGATTTATTAGGAAGCACAACAGGAGCTTTAAATGTTGATTCTTTTAGCCAAAACCCATTTGATTTAAACAATCCTGACCGTGTTGCATTTGAAGGTGATAAATTTAGATATAATTACAACATCTATGTAAATGAACTATCTGGTTTTGCACAAGCTCAGTTTAAATACAATAAGTTTGATTTTCACTTATCTGGTAGCATTACAAAAACAGATTACCAAAGAGAAGGGTTATACAAAAACGGAAACCAAGTTTATAGAGAAAATGGTGTAGAAGTATTAGACAACTCTTTTGGTAAAGGTGATAAATTAGAATTTACTGGAGTTGGTGCAAAAGCAGGATTTACGTACAAAATTTCAGGTAAACACTTATTAAACTTTAATGGAGGCTATATAACACAAGCACCATCTATTAGAAATACCTATACTAATTCTAGAGAGAGTCATGATTATGTTGGTGTTATTAATGGTGTAAATAACCCGAATGTAGAGATAACTGAAGAAAAAATAACTTCAGCAGATGCGAGTTATATATTTAGATCACCTATTGTAAAAGCAAAATTAACAGGTTTCTATACTAGGATAGAAGATGCTAATGAAATTTCTTTCTTCTTTACCCAAGGTAGTACAACAGGTTTTATACAAGAGGTTTTATCTGGAGTAGAGAAAAAACATTTTGGAGGTGAGTTAGGTATAGAGGCTCAAGTTACACCAACAATTAAACTAAAAGGTGCTGCTTCTGTAGGTCAATATACATATAACAATAATCCAAATTTATATGTTACTTCTACATCAGAGGATTTTATAGACACTCAAGATGGTGAAGATGGTCAAACAAATACAAATACTTCAGGAGTTCTTAGTACTTCAAACTTAAAAAATTACAAAGTCGCTGGTGGTCCACAAACGGCATACTCAGTAGGTTTTGAATATAGGGATCCAGACTACTGGTGGTTTGGAGCAACTGCTAACTTCTTTGATAATGCTTATGTAGATGTAAGTCCATTGTCTAGATCTAATGAGTTTTATACAGATTCAGATGGTTTACCTTATAATGATTATGATCCTGAGATCGCAAAAGGACTATTAAAGCAAGAAAAATTTGACAACTATATGGTGATAAATTTAGTTGGTGGTAAATCTTGGAAGCTTGGAGATAAGTACATTGGAATTTTTGCAAGTGTAGGTAATCTTTTGGATAAGAAATACAAAACAGGAGGTTACGAACAAGGTAGAAGAGCAGATTATAGAGCTTTAAGAGATGACGTTAGTAATACCAAAAGAGTATTTGGCCCAAAATATTGGTATGGTAGAGGTACAAATTATTTTGTAAATGTGTATCTTAGATTTTAAGAAAAAGAAAAATTAATAAATAAAATTACAATTATGAAAACGATTAAATTTTTAAAATTAATAATGGTCTTAATAGCTTCTGTAGCTATTACATCTTGTGTGCAAGATGATGATTATACTGTTCCTAACAGTATCGGTGAAGAAGAGAATATGGCAATTGAAACTTTAACAGCTACAGCAACAGAAGTTTCTATTGCTGATGTTAAAGCTATGTATCAAGGTGGAGGAGATTTTATAGAACCTGTGGATACAGATATCTATGTAAAAGGTTACGTTTCTTCTTCAGATAGAACAGGGAATTTTTTCAAGGAATTCTTCATTCAAGATAGCCCTACTAATCCAACAGGAGCCCTCAAGGTGGTTTTAAATATGGTTGATAGTTACAACAAATACAACCTTGGAAGAGAAGTTTATATAAGCTTAAAAGGACTTTATATTGGTGAAGAAAGAGTAGGAAATGGAGTCATCGCAATTGGAGGTGGTACTGAAACTGATCAATTTGGTACAACAGTATCAAGCTTAAATGAAAACCAAATTAATGATTATCTACTTAGGTCTGAGGTTACTGCAGAGTTAGAGCCTTTAGAGCTATCTCTATCTCAAATATCAAATAGCCATATTGGTATATTGGTACAAGTTAACAATGTAGAGTTTGCAGACAACTTAGCTGGTAAACGTTATTTTGACCCTATTGAGTCTTTTGATACAAGTAGAACTTTGCAAACATGCTCTGGTTTTGGTTACTCTCAATTTCAATTAGAAACAAGTGCTTTTTCTTCTTTTAAAAATGAATTTTTACCTACTGGAAATGGAAGCCTTACAGCCGTTGTTAGTAAAACGTTTGATGGTGCAAGTTTAGTTTTAGCTCTTAACTCTACAGACGACGTTAACATGGAAGGTGAGAGATGTTCCGTGTTAGATCCTTCTGATTTCACATCTATATTTACAGAAGATTTTGAAACCGCAAACAACAACACCAATTTAGACTTTGCTGGGTGGACAAATTATGCCGAAGCAGGATCTTGGGTTTGGAGAGAAAAAACTTTTGATGGAAATGGTTACGCTGAATTCAGTACATATAATTCAGGAAGCCCATCTAATATTGCATGGTTAATTACTCCTGGTTTTGATATGGATGCTCAAGACAATGAGTTTTTAAACTTTAAAGCTGCACAGCACCATTTAGATTCACCTGAAAACACTTTAGAAGTTTTCGTTTCAACAGATTATGATGGTTCTGATGTTTTAGGAGCTACTTGGGAGTCAGTCACAGCTAATTTACCTACACAATCCAATCCTTGGTACGAGTTTGTGGATTCTGGTCTAATTGATATATCTTCTTATACAGGAACCCTTTACGTAGCCTTTAAAGTTGTTGGTTCTGGAACGGACACTACATTAGATGGTGCATATCAGATTGATGATCTTTCTGTCATCGCTACCAACTAATTTCAAATAAACCATTTAAAAAACCTGCTAAAAATAATTTAGCAGGTTTTGTTTTTTTATACATTTTCTCAACATTATGTTAGACACATTTTACATCTCCATCTACAACCACTACAAAAAGTCATTAGGCAAACGTAGCTTAACGGTTGCTGTGGTGTATATTAATGTATTGGAACTCTCTATATTATTGGCTCTGGCAGCTTTTTTTATGGCTTTTGCTACGCAGATGAAAATGGATGTAATGTCCTCAACTAAATTTTGGGTGTTATTTGCATTAGTTTCAGGATTTGTGATTTTTAAGAACTGGATGCGATATAATGGTAAGAAAAGAATGATATTGAATGCAAAACGAAAGTTTAAATCCCATTCAATTTTTATATTATGGCTCTTGCCTTTTGGAAGCTTGGCTATTGGTCTAATTCTGCTTCAAGCAACCTAAAGTTATATTTGAATCAAAATATTACCAACAAAAAAACGCTATCCAATGGATAGCGTTTTTTTGTTTTTTTTAATTAAAATTATTACTACTCAACCTTCTTTTCTTTGCAGCATGCTTTGTCGCAATCTTTAGCACAAGCTTTTTTATCTGCTTTTGCATCACCTGTACAACACGCCATTTTGCAATCTGCTTTGCAGGTCTTTTTGTCTCCACCAAAGGTTTCGACCATTTTCATTTCTTTTACTTTATACATGTCACCCACTTTGGCAACTTCTTCCTCTAAGGATTTTGGACTCACTTTGGCTTCATCATATTCTACCATGGCCAATCGTTTGTCAAAATCAACTTTAGCGGTTTTAACCCCTTCCATTTTTGCCATTTTTTTCTCAATGGTTTTTGCGCAACCCATAGCACACGTCATCCCATCAATTCCAAATTCTACTTTTGCATAAGTAGCATTGGGATCTAAATTTTTAGCAATGTCTTTCTTAGTAATTTCTACATCTACTGTTTTAACTTCTGGTTGTTTATCATTTTTACAAGACACAATCAATAAAGCCACCACAGCAATTAGGCTTAAGTTTTTTACGGTTTTCATTTTTAATTTGTTATAGTCGGATAAATCTAATAAATAATGGTGTTTCCTGCGAAATAATTAACGATTTTTGTGAATATTTTAGGTAGTTCTTGTGTGAAAAATCTTAATGTTAAGTGGTTTTACCTCCTATTGCTTTCTATAATCTGGGGCAGTTCTTTCATTTTAATAAAAAAGGCATTGATAGGTCTCAATCCTTATCAACTTGGAGCGTTAAGAACTATTTTTACGGGAATTATTCTTTTTGCTTTTGGGTTTAGAAAACTGAAATCTATACCAAAAAACAAATGGAGATGGATAGGCCTTTCAGCACTGCTTGGTTCTTTTTTTCCTGCCTTTTTATTTGCGATTGCTGAAACCGAAATTGATAGTGCTGTAGCTTCCATATTAAATTCGCTTGTTCCACTTAATACCATTTTAATTGGACTTGCAATTTTTAAAATTGGCACTAATAAGCGCCAAGTTATTGGTGTGATTATTGGTTTTATTGGAACGACTATTCTTATTTTGAATGGTGCTGACATTAACCCAAATCAAAATTACCTATTTGCAGGTTTTGTAATTGTAGCTTCATTAATGTACGCTGCAAACGTTAATATAATAAAACGTTATTTACAAAATGTGAAACCTTTGGCTATTGCCACAGGTAATTATGTTTTTATTTTGGTTCCTGCTGTTATAGTTTTAATTTTTTCTGACTTTTTTAACCAAGGAACATTCAATAACCCAAACTTCCCAGAAGCCATAATTTATCTCATTATATTAAGTGTATTTGGTACCGCAATGGCTAAAGTGGTTTTTAATAAATTAGTGCAATTATCAACACCTATTTTTGCTTCTTCTGTTGCTTATATTATGCCTTTGGTTGCTGTAACCTGGGGATTAATAGATGGAGAATCATTTAGTATCCTTCAGGGTTTTGCTGCACTTTTAATTCTTTTTGGTGTCTATTTGGCCAATAAGAATAGAGGTAGGTAATAAAAAAACCGAAGCTTTCGCTTCGGTTTAGTTTTGTTGTTAAAATAAAACGATTAGTTGAAATCTTCTTCAGTCACTCCTTCGTTTACTTTAATCTCTGTAACGTCTAACATAATTACCTGTGGACCATTAGCTATTTTCCATGAATATGGCATCATAACACCATCCACTTCCTTATAGTTTGAATAGTCTGTTATGCTAGTAACTGATTGACCAGCTGCTTCTGTGGTTTCTTCAGTTCTCATAAGCATATTGGTTTCAACATTATAATACCTGTATGATGTTTTATCACCTTGAGTTACTTTAACTCTATAAACATCTGTCCCATCAATAGTGGTCATGCTTTCTAATTCTATATTAGAAGCTTCCATAAACAACTCTGGGAATAATCCTTTTTCAGCTTTTCTGGCAGAAACAGTAGCATCATCCATAGGTATTTTTCTACCTTGTTGTTCTTGGTAACCTGTTTCTCCATCAAAAGTTTGCTTCATTACAGTTCCCATACCTTCAACCATCATTTCCATTGAAAATTTGTTAGGAGACATTTGCTTAATAACAGCTTTTGGCTTAAATGGTGCTCCTTGAATGGTAACATCTGCCATTGTTGCTAAAGAGTTAATCTTTCTAAGATTATCTTCTCCACCTGTTGCATCAACATAGTTTTTTATCACTTTTTCTGCTGTTAAGCCTTCTGGAAGTGGCTTAGAAAATACTGGCTTTTCAGTTGTATTAGCATACTTGTCGTAATATTTAATTGGTATTCCTGTTTTTTCAAGATTTTCTAAAACTTCTGCTCCATTACCTACCACAACAACTCTAGCGTTTTCTGTCTTAAAATATTTGTTTGCCACACGGTTAACATCTTCTACAGAAACATCCTTTATTTTCTGTAAGTATGTTGAATAAAAATCTTGTGGTAAATCATTCAATTTAATGTTTAAAGCATAGTTTGCAATAGTTTGCGGACGCTCTAAAGCCATTACAAAATTACCTACATACTTTGCTTTTGCATCTTTTAAAGTTTGAGGATCTACTGGCTCAGTCTTAATTCTATTTATTTCTTTTAAAGCTTCAACAACAGCACTATCAGTTACCGCATTTCTAACCTTAGCCGATGCATTAAAACGAGATGCTCCATATCTGTTTGTTCCTAAGCTAGAATATGCACCATAAGTATAACCATGCTCTTCTCTTAGGTTTTTGAAAAGGTAACCTTCTCCACCACCACCAAGGATGTTGTTTGTTATTAAAGCAGCGTGATAATCTTCATCACCCATTTTTAAATCTACATTGTTCGTAATTGACAGGTTAGATTGTGTTGCATCTGGAACATTCACAAAATTGATTTGTGTGTATTGGGCATTAGGATTTGGTTCTGGAACGCTATAATCTACACCTACAGATTTCTTCCAAGCACCAAAATGTTTCTTTATTTGATTCTTAACCTCTTTGTAATCAACGTCACCGATAACTACTAAATAAGCATTATCTGGATTGAAGTATTTTTCATAAAATGATACTGCATCACCATAAGTTACATTTTCAACCGTTTCCTTAGTTGTGAACTCACCATAAGGGTGATCCGTTCCGTAAGATAACGCAGAACCTACTCGACTAGCAATAGCATCAGGATTTTTTTCATCGCTTTTAAGGCTTTCTAAAAGAATAGTTTTTTCTTTTTCAAATTCTTCTTTAGTTAATAACGGGTTGATTGCTGCACCAGCCATTAATTCTAAAATTCTATCAGAATATTTAGACAATGAACTTGCAAATCCACCACTGAATCCAAAATTTAAACTAGCACCAAGAAAATCTATTTCCTCGTTAAATTCATCTTTTGAAATTGAAGTTGTTCCGTTTCCTAACATGCTACCTATTAAACTTTCAACACCAGCTTTTTTTCCAGTTGAAATAGGCTTGTTGTCTATTCTTAATGAGTAAGATACTCTTGGAAGCTTGTGGTTTTCTACTACAAGAACTTTCAATCCATTTTTTAATTCAAACTCCTGTGGTTTTTCAATGGTAATTTCTGGTTCTGGTCCTGCCTCAGGCATTGTTGACCTATCTATCTGTGCATTTGCTCCCAATGTTATTAAAAACAAGGCAAAAAATGCGACTATTCTAGTTTTCATATATAATGTTTTCATTTTTATTGTTCATCTTTTTTAGGAAGATACTTAATCTCTACACGTTGGTTAGGGTTTAAGTATTTTTGGGCTGCTGCCTGTATTTCTTCTCTGGTAATATCTCTGTAAATATCAATTTCATTATTGATAAGATTTACATCTCCGTAAAGTAAATAGTAAGTTGCTAAAGAACTTGCAATACCTGCAACGCTAGAGTTTGAATTTACAAAGTTACTTTCAAATTGGTTTTGAAGTTTCTGAAAATCGCGCTCACTGATCATCTCTTCTTGAAGCTTTACAATTTCTTCATCCATTTCAGATAATAAAGTACTTAATTCAACCTCACCTAAAGGCAAAGCAAATAATGCAAAAACGTTGTAATCTACCTGACCTAAATTAACAGCCTGAACCGTTAATGCTTGTTTTTGCTCATCAATAAGTTTTTTGTATAATACTGAACTTTTCCCTCCGCTTAAATAAGTAGCTATCATATCTAAAACACGAGCATCTCTTGTTGCTTGTCCTGGTAATCTGTAAGCAGCAATAATAGCCGGAATTTGAATATTTTTATCGTAAGCAGTTGCTTCTACAGTTTCAGAAATCGGTGTTTCCTGAGGAAAATTTCTGGTGACTTCTGGTCCTTTTTTTACTTCATTAAAGTATTCTTTAACCATTTTTTCGGTTTTATTGTAATCAATATCACCTGCAACAATAAGCACAGCGTTATTTGGTACGTAATATTTATCGAAATAAGCGTTAAACTCTTCTAGAGTTGCAGCATCTAAATGCTCCATCTTACCAATATTTTCATCTTTGTAAGGATGAGCTTTAAATAAGTTTTCACCAATGGTCTTTAATAAACCACCATAAGGTCTGTTTTCATAGCTCTGACGCTTTTCTTCCTTTACTACTTCATTTTGAGTATCAACTCCTACCTGATCAATAACAGGGTGTAACATACGCTCAGACTCTAGCCAAAGACCTAATTCTAATTTGTTAGAAGGAAAAATTTCGTAATAGTAAGTTCTGTCTTGAGATGTGTTGGCATTGAAAGTTCCTCCATTAGCTGGAATAATTTTCATGAACTCACCACGCTCAATATTTTCAGTACCTTCAAATAATAAATGTTCAAAAAAGTGAGCAAAGCCGGTACGTTCCCTGTCACCATCTTTACCACCAACATCATACATTACTGATGTAATAACAACTGGTGCTGTATTATCTTGATGCATAATAACGTGCAATCCGTTATCGAGATCAAATTCTTTAAATTCAACTTTTTGTGCTGTAGCCTGTTGGGCAACAAACAACAAAGAAGCTAAAACCATTAAATAGTTTTTCATTGTAATCTTGTTTAGAATTAATTGTTTAATAGTGTTTGTCTATGGTTTACTGATATTGTTACATATAGCTTCACAAAAATAACAAATGATAATGGGTTATTCTCGTTGAAAATGCAAAAACTATACTAAAAACTTGTGTTATATGCTTATAATTTCCGAACTTTCGGTAAAACCAACAAATTAAACAAAACATGAAAAACATAATACTACCCATAAGATTTGGAGTTGTAATTAGCGCAGCACTCATCGCTTATTTTCTATTTTTAGCATTGTTTGGGTGGCACACCAACCCTGCTTTTAGTTTGTTTAACGGTGTTATTACAGCTTTTGGAATCTATACGGCCATTAAATATTATAAGTTATCTCAGGGAGATCAGTTTGACTATTCAAAAGGTTTTACAACAGGGATTGTAACGGGTTTTGTTGCCACATTGATTTTCACAATATTCTTCTTATTATATGCTACCGAAATCAATGAAAATTTTCTAGATGAACTCTTAACCGTTTTTAAGGGCGAATACAATGTGCACATAGGTTTGGTAGCTTTTGGAGTGGCTCTTATGGGTTTTGCAACAACTGTGGCTTTAACCCTAACCTGTATGCAGTACTTTAAAAAAAGTAATAATCTTTACCAAAAGGACTAAAACGTTTGTAGATTAAGAATTTAGAATTATATTTGCATCCGCTTTCTGAGAAGGAAGGCGTATTATATATAAACAAATTAATAAAAACGTTACGCTATGTACGCAATTGTAGAGATAGCAGGGCAGCAATTTAAAGTTGCAAAAGACCAAAAAGTTTTTGTTAACCGTTTAGCAACAGAAGAAGGTAAAAAAGTTGATTTTGACAACGTTCTTTTGATTGGTGATGGTGACAAAACTACTTTAGGCGCCCCAGCTATAGACGGAGCACTGGTTAGTGCAAAAGTCTTAAAGCACCTTAAAGGTGACAAAGTAATAGTTTTCAAAAAGAAAAGACGTAAAGGTTACCGTGTAAAAAATGGTCACAGACAAGCCTTAACTGAAATCGTAATTGAAGGCATTACTGCTTCTGGAGCTAAGCCAACTAAAAAGGCTGAAAAAGCAACTCCAAAAAAAGAAACTAAGAAAGCTGAACCAAAAGCTGAAAAAGCAGCTCCAAAAAAGACTGCTAAAAAGGCAACTGGTAAAGCCTGTCTCTTATACACATCTGACGCTGCCGACGACTCCTTACGTG
>CAJXVG010000014.1 GCA_913061495.1 uncultured Winogradskyella sp. | reverse complement strand
CCGAGATCGACACGTAAGGAGTCGTCGGCAGCGTCAGATGTGTATAAGAGACAGACGTATAATTGCAGGCTCAAAAGATAATTAAAACAAAAATGGAAGAATTTAAGAAAAGACAAATTTCTTTTTTATTGCAGCTCATTGGAGTGAGTGTAGTACTATTTGCAATACATAGTTATTTACTTTATCATTTTACTCAAGAAATTCAGTTCTTCTTTCCGGTTTGGCAGGTGTACGCATTTCATGTCTTTATTACCTTAATATTATATACGGTTATAAACTATAGGTTTTCATCTGGTAAAAAGGATATATTTAATTTGTTTATGATAATGACCTTTTTAAAAATGGCATTGTCTATTTTATTTTTACTTCCGCTGTTACTTTCAGATTTTGAGAGCAAACAACCAGATGTGTTCAATTTCTTCATACCCTATTTCTTGTATTTGTTTTTTGAGGTTTTTGCTCTGACGCGCTTCCTTCAAAAGTCATAGATATTCGGTTTAGAAACAAGGATTAAGGTGTGGATTAGCACCATTAATTCCGAATAAAAATTAACGATAAAATAATGTTTGACAATTCATTTAATGTGCGTACATTTGCACGGAATTTAAAGCAAGGTATTTTAAAGCCGTAAATAATGACATTTAACACCTTTAAACGCGTAGTATTTACCGTATTGTTTCTATCAGTTTTTAGCTTAGGTTTTGCTAAGGACTCTAAAGATGGAGATGCAGACAAAGCCTTTAATGCTAAGGAAATGATTATGCATCACGTAAAAGATGCTTACGGAATGCATATTATTGATATAAATGGGCAGCCAATCTCTATACCGCTTCCTGTTATCCTTTTTACAGACAACGGATTAACAACGTTTATGTCTTCAGAATTTCATCATGATTATAACGGTGAGGTTATTGTAGAAAAAAACGGACAACGTTTTGTTAACGTTCATGAAAAAATATACCAATTAAACGAAGGTGAAACAGCAGTTATGTACGATGCTGAGCACCACCCAACAAATGCAGAGCGTCCTTTAGATTTTTCAATAACACGAAACGTTTTTATGATGTGGGTTTCTGTGGTTGTGTTGTTACTAATATTTTTAACAGCAGCGAGACGTTATAGAAAATCTGGTGACTATGTACCAAAAGGTATCGCTAGTTTTGTTGAACCTTTAGTGATTTTTGTAAGAGATGAAATAGGTAAACCAATGATTGGTGAGCATAAGTACAAGCGTTTTATGCCATACCTTTTAACAGTTTTTTTCTTTATTTGGATCAACAACATCTTTGGGTTAATACCAATTTTGAATGGAGCTAACTTAAGTGGAAACATTGCGTTTACATTCGCTTTAGCATTCTGCACATTTTTAATCACAACATTTAGCGGAAACAAAAATTATTGGAAGCACATTTTCTGGATGCCAGGCGTACCTGTACCAATGAAAATATTTTTAATGCCAATTGAAATAGTTGGTATGTTTGTAAAGCCAATCTCACTAATGATACGTTTGTTCGCTAACATTACAGCTGGTCACATTATTATACTAGCATTAATGTCATTGATATTTATTTTTGAAACCGTTGCTGTTGCGCCAGTGTCTGTAGCTTTCTCATTGTTTATTGGGATTATAGAAATTGTGGTAACTGCGATACAAGCATATATATTTACAGTATTATCAGCCCTTTATTTTGGGATGGCAACAGAAGAAGCACATTAAACTTAATATTATTAATTTAAATTTTATATTATGACTATTACAGGAATCGCAGCAATTGGAGCTGGTTTAGCAGCAATTGGAGCTGGAATGGGAATTGGAAGAATCGGTGGCTCTGCTATGGACGCTATGGCTCGTCAACCAGAAATCCAAGGAAAAATCCAGACATCAGCGCTTATTTTAGCAGCCTTCGTAGAAGCCGTTGCTTTATTTGGTGTTGTTGCAGCATTAATCGTTTGATAATGATTATTTAAGGTTACAGAAGTAGCGGTTGGCTGCTTCTGTAATTTTTAAAATTTAAGTTAAAAAAGTATATAAAAACTATGGATTTAATTACACCAGATTTTGGACTAGTATTTTGGTCTTTGATTACGTTCGCGATTTTACTTATCGTATTACGTAAGTTTGCATGGAAACCTATTCTTGGTGCTGTTGAGGATAGAGAAGAGGGAATTCGTTCAGCTTTATCTTCTGCAGAAAATGCGCGTAAGGAAATGGAAAACCTTAAAGCAGATAATGAGCGTATTTTACAAGAAGCACGTAACGAGCGCGAAGCAATGCTTAAGGATGCAAGAGAGATGAAAAACAAAATGATCTCTGATGCTAAGGACGAAGCTCAAGCGCAAGCAAGTAAAATGATTGAACAAGCTCAAGTTGCTATTGAAAGTGAAAAGAAAGCAGCTATGGCAGAGTTAAAAAACCATGTAGCTAGTTTATCAGTTGATATAGCAGAAAAAGTGGTTCGCCAAGAGTTGTCTAACAAAGACAAGCAGCTTAAGTTGGTTGAAGATATGTTAGGTGAAGCAACTTTGAATTAAATTTAAGCTAAACATTGAGGTGTTAAATCACCTTAGCACTAAGCAAAAATAATATGAACAGAGCAGCAGTAAGATACGCAAAAGCAGTTTTAAGTTTAGCACAAGAGCAGAAGTCTGCAGATGCAGTTAATAGTGATATGAAATTAATCACGGAATCAATTGCTAAAAGCGACGAGCTTAATCAAATGCTTCAAAGTCCTGTTGTAAAATCATCAGATAAAAAAGCAGTACTTTCAAAAGTGTTTAATAACGCTAATGAATTGTCTCATAATTTGATTGATACTTTAATTGAAAACAAAAGACTGGCAATCTTAGAAGATGTAGCTGCTAGTTACAACAGCCAGTTCGATCAGTTAAGGGGAACACAAGTTGCAAAAGTAACTACTGCAGTGCCTTTAACTGAAGATTTAAAAACAATGGTTTCGGCTAAAGTTAAAGAATTGACAGGTAAGGAAGCGGAATTAGAAAATATTATAGATGAAAGCATTTTAGGTGGTTTCATATTACGAGTTGGAGATATTCAGTATAACGCAAGTATCGCAAACAAACTCGATAAATTAAAAAGAGAATTTACATTAAATTAGAACTGTTGTTTAAAAGAACTGTCACCTTGAGCGCAGTCGAAAGGTCTTTTCAATAAACAGCAAAATATAAAAATAAGATGGCAGAAGTAAAACCAGCTGAAATATCAGCAATCTTAAAACAACAACTTACTGGTTTTGAAGCAGGAGCTTCATTAGACGAAGTAGGAACAGTATTAACTGTAGGTGATGGTATTGTACGTGCTTACGGATTAGCTAACGCGCAATATGGTGAATTAGTAGAATTCGAAGGTGGTACAGAAGGTATCGTTCTTAACCTTGAAGAAGATAACGTAGGTATTGTACTTTTAGGAACTTCAGTAGGAGTTAAAGAGGGTTCTACGGTAAAACGTACTGAACGTATCGCATCTGTAAAAGTAGGTGAAGGTATTGTTGGTCGTGTTGTAGATACTTTAGGTAACCCAATTGATGGTAAAGGGTCAATCACTGGTGAAACTTACGAAATGCCAGTAGAGCGTAAAGCGCCAGGTGTTATTTACAGAGAGCCAGTAACAGAACCATTACAAACAGGTATTAAAGCTATTGATGCGATGATTCCAGTTGGTAGAGGTCAACGTGAGTTGGTTATTGGAGACCGTCAAACAGGTAAGACAACGGTTTGTATTGATACCATCTTAAATCAAAAAGAATTTTACGATGCTGGTGAGCCAGTGTATTGTATATATGTAGCGGTTGGTCAAAAGGCATCAACGGTTGCAAACATTGCAAAAACATTAGAAGAAAAAGGAGCTTTAGCCTATACTACTATTGTAGCGGCTAACGCATCAGATCCGGCAGCGATGCAGGTTTATGCACCAATGACAGGAGCTTCTATTGGAGAGTATTTTAGAGACACTGGTCGTCCGGCTTTAATCATATATGATGATTTATCAAAACAAGCGGTAGCTTACCGTGAGGTATCTTTATTATTACGTCGTCCTCCAGGACGTGAGGCGTATCCAGGTGATGTTTTCTACTTACACTCTAGATTATTAGAGCGTTCGGCAAAGATCATTAATGATGATGCTATTGCAAAAGAAATGAACGATTTACCAGATACGTTGAAGCCAATGGTAAAAGGTGGTGGTTCTTTAACTGCTTTACCAATAATTGAAACACAAGCAGGTGACGTTTCTGCATATATCCCAACCAATGTAATTTCTATTACTGATGGTCAGATTTTCTTAGATGGTGATTTATTTAACTCTGGTGTTCGTCCGGCAATTAACGTGGGTATTTCTGTATCTCGTGTTGGTGGTAATGCACAGATTAAATCTATGAAGAAAGTATCTGGAACATTAAAATTAGATCAAGCGCAATACCGTGAATTAGAGGCGTTTGCTAAATTTGGTTCAGATTTAGATGTTTCAACATTAAACGTAATTGAAAAAGGTAAACGTAATGTTGAAATATTAAAACAAGCACAAAATGATCCTTACACTGTTGAAGATCAGGTAGCAATCATTTATGCTGGTTCTAAGAACTTATTAAGAGATGTTCCTGTTGAAAAAGTAAAAGAATTTGAAAGAGATTATATCGAATTCCTTAATGCTAAACACAGAGATACATTAGATACGTTAAAAGCAGGTAAATTAACTGATGAGGTAATTGATACGTTAACAAACGTGGCAAAGGATCTTACAGGTAAGTATAGAAATTAGTAATTAAGTACAAAGTAGTTAGTATATAGTTTTAAGGAAATCTTATCACTTTAGACCAACTGCTTAATACTAGAGCAAATGGCAAACTTAAAAGAAATACGTAACAGAATATCATCAGTATCTTCCACGATGCAGATTACTAGTGCCATGAAAATGGTATCTGCTGCAAAATTGAAGAAAGCTCAAGATGCTATTACTGCAATGCGACCTTATTCTAATAAGTTGACTGAACTTTTACAAAGTTTAAGTGCAACTTTAGATGAGAATAGCGGAAGTAAATATTCTGATCAAAGAGAAGTTAAAAATGTACTTATTGTTGCGATCACTTCTAATAGAGGTTTGGCAGGTGCTTTTAACTCAAATATCATTAAGCAGGTTAACAAATTATCAAATGAAACCTATGCTAATAAAGAGGTATCTTATTTAGCGATTGGTAAAAAAGCCAACGATGCTTTTAAAAAGACCAATAAGGTTATCGCCAATAAAAGTGACTTATTTGATGATTTGACTTTTGAAAACGTTTCAGAAATCGCAGAAATGCTGATGGAAAAATTTGTTTCGGGTGAATTTGATAAAATCGAAATTGTTTACAATCACTTTAAGAATGCAGCAACTCAAATAGTAATAACTGAACAGTTCTTACCAATAAAACCAATTGAGGGAGATGCAAATGTAAACCTAGATTATATTTTTGAACCTTCAAAAGAGGAGATCGTTGAGGCATTAATTCCAAAGTCATTAAAGACTCAGTTGTATAAGGGTATTAGAGATTCATTCGCTTCTGAACATGGAGCACGTATGACAGCTATGCATAAAGCAACGGATAATGCAACAGAATTGAGAGATCAGTTGAAGTTAACTTACAATAAAGCAAGACAAGCTGCAATTACCAATGAAATCCTTGAGATTGTTGGTGGTGCTGAAGCCCTTAACAATTAGACGATAGTTTAAACTTCTACATTATATAAGAGCCTGACTAACAAAAGTCAGGCTCTCTTATTTTACCAATATTCTGTAAGATAATAAGTTGTATATTTCGCAACCTTATTAAACTAAATTAACATTCTATTAAATCATGAAAAAAACTATTCTACTAGGAACGGTAATCCTTAATTTTTTATTAATCCATTCGCAACATGTAGTTGGTAACGTTTCACTTGACTTTGGTGAAACAATAGAAAACAACGATGGTAGCGTTGTACATATAGCTGGAGTTATTGACAATACAATCTTTGCTTTAGCCAATAAAAAAAAGAAGTACTTTTTGCAATCCTTTGATTATGTAACAAAGAAATTCAAGAAAAGCATTCCTTTGAACTTAGATAAAATCAATGGGAATAAGCTAATTATTGAAGACGTTGCTGTTATAGAGGATAAAGCTTACTTAATGGCAAGCTATTACGACAGAAAAGCAAAGAAAAACAAATTTATAGCCAAAGAGATTTCACAAGATTTAAAATTAGGTAAGCTAAAAACGTTACTTTCTGTAGATGTTAAAAACAAAAAGAACAGAGGAGTATTTGTTTTTGATACCTCATATGATAGTGTTAATTATTTTGTTTCTCATGCAGGTATCATTGAAAGAGAAGAAAAACTAACCTATAAATTCACACTTTTAGATAAATCACTAAACTCTGTTTTAGAAGACAATTACGAAACAACTTTTGAGGACAGAAAGGATTTGGCTTTTGATTTTTCTGACTTTGCAATTAATGAGCACGGTGACGTTTTTATAACTACAACAGAAAGTTATAGAGATAAAAAGAAAAAAACGACAGTTAATAACATTACTTTACACACTTATGTGGCGAATAAAAGTTATAAAAAAGAAGAATTAAACATTAACCTGTCTGGTAAAAGAGCACTGAACTGTAACCTAATTGAAACAAAAGATGGTAGTATTCATATGGTAGGCTTTTATTCTGCTTTAAAGTCTAGTGGTAGAGCAGAAAACGGATTAGAGGGGATATTCGATATTGCTGCAGATTATAACACCAAATCCATTGTTAAAAAGACGTTTAATGAATTTACATTTGAGGTAAAGAAAAAACTAATAGGTGAGCGTAGAGCAAAAAAAGGGAAGGACTTAAAACCTTATTATAGAAATACACACCTAATTGAAAAAAATAATGGAGGAATAATTGTATTGTCCGAATTTTATGTTCGATCAGTCGGTAGATCTTCTGGTATTGGTCCCTTAGCTTTCACACCAATTACTTATGTAGCTAATGAAATAATAGTTACATCGTTAAATACAGATGGCTCTCTGCAGTGGAGCAATGTTGTTCCAAAAGAACAGCAAGTTACAGTTCAACAAATGAGTATTGGGCTTTCTGGTTTTGCAAGTAGTGGTAATGTTTCAGTCTCTGCATCTATTATGTTTCCGTTAACGGTTCTTGGTAGAGGTCCAGAATACTTAAGTTCACTTCCCTTGTATAATGATGGTAAACTTACACTTATAGTAAATGATGATCCAAAAAATATAGGTATTACAGAAATTGATGATGTAAAAAAAGTTAGAAATGTTAACAAAATGATTCCTGTTGCGTTCATTTTTGATGAGAATACAGGAAAAATGGAACGCATAGATCCAGAGGATTTTGAGAAACGACAAATTGTTGTACAGCCATTAACTAATTTTAATTTAAGTACAAGGGAAGCAATAATTTATGGCTCTAACAAAGAGGGTTCTCGTTTAGGAACATTAAATATCAACTAGAAGAAAATAGATAAGTTTTACATAAAAAACTAACTCAATTGAGTTGGTTTTTTGTTTCAATTCAAATATCCCAAAACGCCGTTTCATCGATAAAACACATATTTTTACGATTAAACGAATTTATTTTCTATATTGTGCTCCCAAATCTTAACTAAATAGTTATGAGAAAGCTATACTTAATACTATGCGCAGTTACATTAGCATGTAGCACTTTTCAATGCTCAAGTGCTTACAAACTTGAAAAAGAATCTGTTTTAAAGCCAAATCGTCCTTATTTTCAAAATTGGATTGCTGAAATTAAACAAGGAGGTTCAGGTTTTAACATCTATTTCCCTAATCTAAACCCTAACAATAGAGTAACTCTTGATAGTGTTTATTTTAGAGGCGTCAAAGGGAAATTAACCAGAGGAAAAGCTATGTATTCAGCAAATCTCAAAAATCCATCTCCCTATGAAAGGGACATGAGTATTGAAGCAGCTTTCAAAAAAGAAAAAAAATCAAAATTTCCTTTTAAACTTTCGAATATGGATTGTGTTATCAGTTATATTGAAAATGGTGAAACTAAATATTACAAAGTAGCTGGTTTAACTGAGAAAAAAGGAATATACAATTCCGAAGGTTTTGCATTACAGGAGGCTGCAAATTAAATTATTGATTCTACAATATTCAAGAATATGAAAAACAAAATAGTTAATTTTTTGAAGTATTTTGCTTTAACATTTACCACTATATTCATAGCAGTCATTAGCTTTAAATTGGCTTTGTCGGTTGGAATAAAAGGTTTATATCCCTATATGTTTACAATTTGCAATTTAGTATCTTTTTATTTTGTTATTAAAGAGAGAATTTAAATTATTTTCTTGTTTCAAAATATTCTTTCCCTGTGTATTTAAACATTTTAGGTAATTCTTTTTGTGCTTCAATTATATAATCTCTGTCATCATTAAATATTATGTAATTTGAACTTATTAACACATATTGATTTAAGTCATAAAAAACGCCTTGCATATAAATTTCCTTGTCGTCACTAAAATTCAATGAAAAGACAACATCATAATTCTGGTTAACAATCTCAAAACCTTTATCATCCATATTCCATGAAAACTCACAATTTATATTAAGAACAAATTCATTATCTCTTACCCTACCAATAATTTTACCATCAAAATCATAGAGATCGATATTTATAAATACATAACCCTCTTGATCTATCTTAAATGAAAATGGGCAAACATTTTTAAACATTGTTCCGTATGGATTAAAACATTGAAAGTTTTCTCCTTTTCCAATATAATAATGAAGTTTAATTTTAGATTTTCTTATACCAAGATTAATTGGGAAAACTTTTCTGTTTTCTAATTTTGGCACACCTCGTATAATTCCTCTGACTTTTCCATCTTGAGGACACACTTTGTATATGGGTTCTCTAAAATTGTTCAATACTGGTTTTATCAAATCTTGATATAAACCTGCGTATTGAGCGAAAAAACCAATAATTAGAGGAACACCGAAAAGCCAATAATAAATTCTTTTTCCACTTAAAAAGAAATGTTGTTTACAATAGCCTAAAAACCAAACATTTCTAGAGCATCGAGTGCTTTTTTTTGTCAACGATTTGCATTGTTTCTTCAATTTTATCTTCCAATTTTATTTAAAAAAAGAATATAAGTAGTAAAATACTGATACTCTTTAAAAAACCATAAATGGTAATTTTTTCCGAGCAACTACTACTTTGTATATTAAAACACAAATACTTTCAAAGCTTTTTATATTTCAATACTTTTGAAGTGACCATTTAAACTTACCTTGAGCGGATTTAAATCACTTTTTAAGCAAACTTTTATTTATGGTTTAGCAACTGTATTACCACGTATGCTAAGCTTTTTATTGGTGCCATTATACACCAGTCCAGAGGTATTGGCAAATCCTGCAGAATATGGTAAAGTATCAGTTATTTTTTCATATTTCGTTCTCTTTAATGTCATTTTAGCTTATGGCATGGAAACCGCTTTTTTTCGTTTCTTTAATAAAGAAGACGATAAAAATAAAGTGACTGCAACAGCAACAATTTCATTGCTTGTTTCCTCATTTATATTCTTTGTTTTTGCCTTAATCTTTCAAGGTCAAATTGCCAATTATATAGATATTGATGTAAAATATATAAATCTAGTTATCTGGATTTTACTACTGGATGCTTTGGTAATTATACCATTTGCATGGCTTCGTGCCAATGAAAAACCAATGCGTTATGCTATTATAAAACTGCTAAATGTTATCATTAATATTGGTTTAAACCTCTTCTTCCTTTTAGCTTTAAGAGATTTGGCACAAAATGGAAGTGTTTTTGAAAGTATTTACCAACCTAATTTTGAAGTCAGCTACATATTCATCGCAAATCTTATTGCGAGCGGGTTTACATTGGTGTTGATGCTTTCTTTATATACAAAGTTAAAATATAAATTTGATTCTAATATTTGGAAACAAATGATACGTTACGCCACACCAGTGTTAATAGCCGGAGTAGCGTTTTCCATAAACGAAACGTTTGATAGAATTCTTTTGAATGAATTATTGCCAGCAGATGTAGCCAAGAATGAAATTGGCATGTACTCAGCCTGTTATAAGCTGGCATTATTTATGACCCTTTTTGCCACAGCTTACCGTTTAGGAATAGAACCTTATTTTTTTAGTCATTCCAAAACCAATAATCCTCAAAAAAATTACGCACTTATTTTGGAATTTTTTGTTGCGTTCGGATCTATTATTCTATTAACGGTTGTGGTATTCGCAGATATATTAAAACCATTTATCATTAGAAGTGAAGCTTATTGGGAAGCCATGTGGATTGTGCCCATTATTCTTATCGCAAATTTCTGTTTAGGTATCTACCACAACCTATCGGTTTGGTACAAAATCACTGACAGAACTAAATTTGGAGCCTATATTTCAGTGGTTGGTGCCATCGTTACCTTAATAATTAATTATTTATTCATTGGTGAATATAGCTACAAAGCTTCAGCTGTAGCAACCCTTGTAGCTTATGCTGTTATGATGTTTTTATCTTTTTACTTTGGAAGAAAATATTACCCAATTCCATATAACCTTAAAAAAATAGGATTTTACTTATTGTCTTCAACAAGCTTAGCAATAGTGTCTTTTTATTATTATCGAGGTAACTACTTTATTGGAATTACGATGTTAATTGTATTTTTGGGATTAGTTGTTCTTTTAGAAAAGAATCAATTAAAAAAGTATATAAAGTAGAAATGAAAATGTTATGCTGAGCCTGTCAAAGCATTATATTAAAATAGAAGTATAATTAAAAAGCTTCTTCTCTTAGAGAAGATGGATGTAAGATAGAAATGAAAATTAAGATCATAAATAAGTCAAGACACAATTTACCACATTACGAAACTATAGCTTCAGCTGGAATGGATCTACGAGCAAATTTAACCGAAGCGAGAGTGCTAAAACCCTTAGAAAGAAGTATTGTAGGTACAGGCCTATTCATAGAATTACCAATAGGTACTGAAGCTCAAGTTAGGCCAAGAAGTGGTTTGGCAGCAAAAAAAGGTATCACAGTATTAAACGCACCTGGAACCATTGATGCAGATTACAGGGGAGAAATTGGTGTGATTTTGGTTAATCTTTCAAACGAAAATTTCACTATTCAAAACGGAGAGCGAATTGCGCAATTGGTAATCGCCAAACATGAACGTGCCGAATGGGAAGAGGTTGAGATTCTATCAGATACTGATAGAGGAGAAGGTGGTTTTGGCAGTACAGGAACCAAATAAACAAATCAACAAACAAACGAATCAACTTAATAATCATGAAAATAATAGTACCAATGGCAGGCAGAGGTTCTCGCCTTAGACCACATAGTTTAACAGTACCAAAACCTTTAATTCCTGTTGCAGGTCAACCAATTGTACATCGTTTAGTAAAAGATATAGCCAAAGTATTAAAACAACCAATTGAGGAAATAGCTTTTGTATTAGGAGATCCTGCTTTCTTTGGAGATGATGTGGTTGCAAGTTTAACCCAATTGGCAGAAGGATTAGGCGCTAAAGCTTCAATTTATAGACAAGATAAACCTTTAGGTACAGGTCATGCTATTATGAGTGCTAAGCCATCACTTTCTGGGCCAGCTGTAATTGCTTATGCAGACACATTGATAAGAGCAGAATTTGAATTAGATCCTTCTGCAGATAGCGTTATTTGGACTAAAAGAGTTGAAAATCCTGAAGCTTATGGAGTCGTAAAATTAGACGAAAATGAAAATATTGTTGAATTAGTTGAAAAGCCAGAAACCTTTGTTAGCGATCAAGCCGTTATAGGTATTTATTACTTTAAAGACGTTACTGATCTTAAAGAAAAACTACAAGAGGTTTTGGATGAGAATGTAATGAATGGTGGAGAGTATCAAATAAATGATGGTATAAAACGTATGATGGCAGATGGTAAAGTTTTTAAAACAGGAACCGTAGATGAATGGATGGATTGTGGAAACAAATCAGTGACGCTAGATACTAATGCAAAAATGTTAGGTTTCTTAGCAGCATACAAAGAAGAACAATTAATTGACAACTCTGTCGTTTTAGAAAATGCAACCATTATTGAACCATGTTTTATTGGAAAAGGCACAGTATTGAGAGACACCACTGTTGGTCCTTTTGTGTCGATTGGTAAGGATTGTGTCATAGAGAATTCAACCGTTAAAAATAGCTTAATTCAGAATCAGACCACCATTAAAAATGCTAACTTAGACGAAGCTATGATTGGTAACCATGTGAAGTATAATGGTGAATTCACAAAAATAAGTATAGGTGATTATTCTGTATTGGAATAGAGTTCTTGCTAAGGCAGGAATCTCAATTTCATATTAGGAATAACTTTTGAAAGTTAACAGTTGCCTTAAGCTCAGTGGAAAGGTTTTATAATGAAAAAACACATCTATATATTATTAATTCTAATAGGAATATTATTTATTCCCCAACCTTCTATTGCCCAAGTGGATTTCAATAAAAAACCAGATGACGACTTAGGAAATGTAGAAGACGAATTTCAAGAATATTTCTTCGAAGCCCTTAAACAAAAAGGTATTGAAAACTATGAACTTGCGGTTGATGCGCTTCAAAAATGCTTAAACCTAAACAGCAAACTACCCGTTATTTATTTCGAATTAGGTAAAAACTACAATAAGCTCAAAAATTTTGGTGCAGCAGAAGAAGCCTTAGAAGATGCAATAAAAATGCAACCCGATAACGAATGGTTTTTAGATGAGCTTTACGATGTATATTACCAGCAAGATGATATTAAAAATGCGATAAAAACTATTGAACAACTCGTAAAATACCATCCAGATTATAAGGAGGATTTAGCAGCCTTGTATGTACGCGAAGAAAAATACAAACGTGCTTTAGATTTGTTAGATGAGTTAGACAGTGAATTGGGAGTCAGTGAATCTCGAGACGCTATGCGAAATGATATTTATAGCATTACAGGCAACGCAGATGATCGTATTGAGAATTTAGAACAACGTATTGCCAGCAATCCAAATAATGAGGATAACCATTTAAAATTAATTTACCGTTATAGCCAAACAGGTGATAAAAAAAATGCATATAAAGCAGCAAAGCATTTGTTGAAGATTAATCCAGATTCAAAATTTGTTCACTTAGCGCTTTATAAATTTTATCTTGAAGATGATAAAGTAGACAAAGCTATCAATTCAGTAAAAATTGCACTTCAAAGTCCAGAAATCAACTCAGATGCAAAGGCTAAAGTATTAAAGGACTTTGTAAGTTTTGTGGCTAGAAATCCTGAATACGAAAGTGATTTAGTTGATATCACAGCATTAGTTGACGAAAGCAAAGATGCTCAAACACATAGTGATTTAGGACAGTATTATTTAAAAGCAGGTGATAAAGTAAAAGCGCTTTCCAATTTTAAAGAAGCATTGAGCCAAAATCCAAATGACTTTAAATTAATAAAGGACGTATTGTTACTTCAATTGGATATGGAAAATTACAGCGCAGTTATTGAACAAAGTAACAGTGCCTTGGAATTATATCCTGCTCAACCTATCCTATATCTGGTTAATGGTGTTGCTAATAACAACCTCGGAAAACATAAAAAAGCAATTGATAATCTAGAAATGGGAATCGATTTTTTGATTGAAAACCCAAAAATGCAATCCGATTTCTATTCAGAATTAAGCATTGCCTACAAAGGCATTAATAATATTAGTAAATCTGAAACGTTTGCTAAAAAGGCACAAGCGATAAAAGCTCAACAATAAATGATTTCATCAAAAAAGTATAGATTGTTAAAGATAGGATTAGGAATGGCATTAGTCATTATTTTTAACAGTTGCAATTCTGCTAAGAGTGTAATAGAATCTGGAGAAGTAAGTGACAAACTCAGTACAAAACAGATTATAAGACAGCACCAAAAAAATGATGCTGCCTTTGATACCATGCAAGCAAGAGTGCGTATTGATTTGATTAATGGAGAAAAAGAACAAGGCTATACTTTTGGCTATAGAATGGAGAAAAATAAAGTTATTTGGCTCAATGCTCCTTTGGGTCTCGCTCGTATGATGATTACACCTGAGCGGGTTAAATTTTACAATAAAAGTGACAATACTTATTTTGATGGCGATTATGCTTTGCTGAGTGATTTTGTAGGTTTTGACTTGGATTTTTTCAAAGTTCAAAATATACTTTTAGGTCAAGCTATTTATGATTTAAAATCGCAACCACATGTGGTTACTACCAATGATAGCTCTTATGTATTAGCACCCGAGGATCAAAACGTTTTATTAGAATTGTTTTATCTCATAAATCCATCGCATTTTAAGATGAATAGCTTACAGTTGGCACAGCAAGCTAAGCGTCGAATTCTTCAAGTAGATTACGCCTCTTATCAAGAAGTTGATAAGCAAATTTTACCAAAAAACATTGAAATTATTGCGGTAGAAGATGCTGATCAGGTAATAATTAGAATGGAATTTAAGTCTGTTTCTTTAAACGAGAGTGTACGTTTTCCGTTTAATATCCCATCTGGATACAAAGAAATAGTTATAGATTGATGATGGTTAAAAGACAGGTTGTTCTATTTTTTTTGGTGGCTTTAATGTCCACATTTACCCTATTTGCCCAAAGTAAAAAACAAAAGGCACTAGAAGCTAAGCGGCAACAAGTTTTAAAGGAAATGAAGCAGATTAATGCGCTGTTATTTTCAAATAAAAAAGAAGAGAAGTCAACCTTAACCTTAATTGAAGATCTTAATTATAAAGTTAATGTAAGGCAGAACCTTATTAGAATTACCAACGAACAAGCCAATTTATTAACTAGAGAAATTAATACCAACCAAAACGAAATATCAAGCCTTAGAACGCAACTTCAGGAATTAAAAGACGATTATGCTGCAATGGTTGTAAAATCCTATAAGAGCAAGTCTGAGCAAAGTAAAATAATGTTTCTATTATCCTCCAATGATTTTAAACAAGCGTACAAGCGTTTGCAATATATTAGACAATATACCGATTATCAAAAAGAACAAGGTGAAGCTATTAAGACCAAGACTAAAGAACTTCAAGAGTTAAATAAAGCATTATCTAAACAAAAAGCAGATAAACAAAAGCTTATAGAAGAAAATAGAAGGGCCAAACGCGAATTAGAAAAGGAATTAAAAGACAGGGAAGTTTTAATGGCCTCTATTAGAACTAATATGAGCAAATACGCTACTCAAATAAAAAAGAAAAAACAAGAAGCTGACCGCTTAGACAGAGAAATTGATCGTTTAATTGCAGAAGCCATAGCAGCATCAAATAAAGAAGCAGGAAAAAAATCCTCTACCAACAAATTTGTACTAACTCCCGAAGCTAAAAAACTGGCATCTAATTTTGAATCTAATAAAGGAAAGTTGGGTTGGCCAGTATCGAGAGGTGTAATTAAAGGTAAGTTTGGGCGTCAACGCTCATTGACAGATAATAGTGTAACTCAAAACTACAAGAGTATTTATATTGCTACAGATACTAATGCAGAAGTAAAATCTGTGTTTAATGGTGAGGTTTCAGGTGTATTGATTGTTAAAAACGGAAACCCAGCGGTAATGATTAGACATGGAAATTATCTTTCTGTTTATATGAATCTAGCTTCTATTTACGTAAAAAAAGGAGATAGAATCACCACTGGTCAAGCCATTGGTAAGGTATTTACCAATAAAATTAAAGGGGAAACATTATTGGGCTTCAGAATTTATAAAAACGATCAAGTTATCAATCCTGAAACATGGTTAGCCAAATACTAAATTTTCGAATTTTACTCAAACAGAGCTTTAAGCTCTGTAGCCTCAGCAGGCTTTAACTTACCAGCTAAAACCAAGCTTAATTGCTTTCGTCTTAATGCTGCATCATAACGCTCTTTCTCTAATTTCGTTTCAGCCACAAGTTCTGGTACTTTTATTGGTCGTCCGGTTTCGTCTACAGCAACAAAAGTGTAAATAGCCTCATTGGCTTTAATGCATTCTCCAGATTCTCTATCTTCAATCCATACATCCATATACACTTCCATAGAAGATGTAAATGCACGCGATACTTTAGCTTCAATAGTAACAACACTTCCCAAAGGAATAGATCTGTTAAAAGCCACATGATTTACAGATGCTGTAACAACTATTCGTCTAGAATGTCTTCTTGCAGCAATACTTGCCGCTCTGTCCATACGAGCCAACAGCTCTCCTCCAAAAAGATTATTGATTGGGTTAGTTTCGCTTGGTAAAACCAAATCTGTAACTATAGTTTTAGACTGAAATGCTGTACGTGATTGCATAGATTCTTAGAATTTATGCAAAGATAAAGCGATTTAAATTGTAGAAATAGGTTTTGAGTAATAAAAAATCTCAAAAATTAATTAGCTTAAAAAATGTGTAGAATGAGTGCTTAAAGAAATATTAATCTAAATTCTTAACCAACAACCAGGCCTCACTATTGTGCTCGCGACGTATTTTGTAGAGTTCGCGTTTGGCCTCTGTACGGTTTTCAAAACTTCCGTAAACCACTTCGTGAAGACCGTAACGGTTAACACCAATTTTTCTGGCTTTGTAGCCTTTAGCTCTAAGTTGTTTTACCTTTTTGTCAGAATTGTTTTCAACTCTAAACGCACCTGCAACAATATGGTAATTTCCGCCTTGTTTTTCAAGATTTAGTGTTGCAGCAGGTAAAGGGTTACTAATAATAAAAGTAGCTTCTTGTACTTTAGCATCAAGTTGCTCGTTGGCTACTTCTTGTGCTAACTGATTATGGTTCTCTATTGTAGTATTGTAATAATACGCAGCTCCAAATCCACTTAAACCCAATACAATTACAGCAGCTGCAGCATATTTTAACCAATTATTAGATTTTGATTCTTCTCGCTTTTCGGGTGTAAATGCAATTGGTGTGGTTGCTTCAACAGCTTCAACCTTCTTTTTATAACTTTCACGACTCACATCCGTTGAGGAAAAATGAGATAAACCAAACGCATCTGTCAGGTAATTGATATGCTGAGACGGATCAAAGTTTATTTTTCCTTCAGAATTTAAAATGAGTTCTCCAATGTTTTCAAATTGAATGGTCTCCCCTTCTATTAAGTACGATTTAATAGATTTCACCTGTTTTAAAATCTTATCGTTTGCCTTAGTGTACGGTATTTTTTCAACCTCAGCAATGTAGCTTGCTAACAAACCATCATTACTTTGTAACTGCTCGTTAAAAGACAGTACTTTTTTTGGCGGATAAAATGTATGCGTAGATTCATGAATCTTTGCAGAAACACGGTTGGTTAAAAATGCACCAAACTCTGGCACAATAACACAATCGTAACGGTATAAAAGGTCGCTAATGTAAGTCTCTAACTGCATAGTAGAACAAAGTTAAAAATTTTTGTTTCTGTTGAAACTTTGTGGTGGTTTATTTATTAACATCAGAAAAATTTAGTTTCTTGTGGGTTTGAAATCAATACTTTAAAATGACAGACCAACAACTCATTTATGCTTTAGCGCTTCAGCATGTGCCTAAAATTGGGGCAACAACAGCTAAAAAATTGATTACTCATTGTGGTTCTGCAGAAGAGGTTTTAAAGGAAAAGAAAACAAATCTTCTAAAAATTGATGGTATTGGTACCGTTACCATTTCAGGATTATTCGATAAAATCCATTTGGAAGAAGCCGAATCTGAATTAAGGTTTATTAAAGAAAACAACATTCAAGCGCATTACTTTACAGAAGAAGATTATCCTGAAAAATTAAAACATTGTATTGATGGGCCAATAGTTTTGTTCCAATCGGGTAATATTAATTTAAAGAACCAACACATCATTAGTATAGTTGGCGCTCGGAAAATAACAACAAGTGGTATTGCTTTTTGCGAAAAATTGGTTGAAAATTTAGCACAGTTTAATCCTGTTATAGTTTCGGGCTTTGCATACGGAACGGATATTACGGCACAGAAGGCTGCTGTAAAGCAAAATTTACAAACCATTGGTTGTTTGGCTCATGGTTTAAACCAAATTTACCCTAAAGTACATAAAAAATATGTTGCGAATATTGAAAACCATGGCGGTTTTTACACCGATTTTTGGAGCACAGATAATTTTGATAGAAATAATTTTTTAAAACGAAACCGTATTATTGCTGGTTTAAGTGAAGCCACTATTGTTATTGAATCTGCGGAAAAAGGAGGGAGTTTGGTAACTGCAGATATTGCCAATTCTTACGATAGGGAAGTTTTTGCTGTACCAGGAAGAACTACAGATAGCCAAAGCGTAGGTTGTAACAATTTAATAAAATTTCAGAAAGCACATTTATTATCCAATCCACTAGATGTACCTTATTTACTGAATTGGCATTTAGAAGATGAAGAAAAACCCGTAGTACAAAAACAGTTGTTTGTAGAGTTAGATGCAGATGAAAAAATAATTTATAATTACCTTAAGGAAAACAATAAGGAACAAATGGATGTTATTGCTTTAGATTGCCAAATGCCAACTTACAAATTAGCTGGATTGCTTCTTAATATGGAATTGAAAGGTTTGGTTAGACCTTTGCCTGGTAAGTTGTTTGAAGCGATATGAATTAATACCCAACTTTCTCCCTAACACGTCTTAACACATCATCAGCAATAAGCTTAGCTTTAGCAGCACCTTTTGCCAAAGCAGCATCGATTTCGCTGAGGTTTTCCATATAGTAATTGTATTTTTCCCTTGGTTTGGCAAAACGTTCCAAAATCAATTCAAACAACGCTTGTTTGGCATGGCCATAACCGTAATTTCCATTTTCATAATTCGCTTTCATCTCTTCAATTTGAGCCTCGGAAGCTAATAAACTATAAATAGCAAAACAGTTACAGGTTGCCCAATCTTTTGGATCTTCGAGTGGAGTGCTATCAGTCTCAATAGACATTACTTTTTTACGTAATTGTTTTTCTGGTAAAAAGATATTAATAAAGTTGCCTCTACTTTTACTCATTTTTTCTCCATCTGTACCTGGAATGAGTTTTGTGTTCTCTTGCACTTTTCCTTCAGGCAAAACAAAAGTTTCTCCCATTTTAGCATGAAAACGAGATGCAACATCTCGTGTCATTTCAATATGTTGCAATTGATCTTTTCCGACTGGAATAATCTCAGCATCGTACAGTAAAATATCTGCTGCCATTAACATTGGGTAAGTAAACAAACCAGAGTTTACATCTTCTAAGCGATCTGCTTTATCTTTAAAACCATGAGCTAAGGTTAAGCGTTGGTAGGGAAAGAAGCAGCTTAAATACCAAGAAAGTTCTGTTACTTGTGGAATATCACTCTGTCTGTAAAAAATTGTTTTTTCAATGTCAAGACCAAAAGCTAGCCATGTTGCAGCAACAGAGTAAGTATTATGCCTTAATTCTTCGGCATTTTTTATTTGTGTTAAAGTATGCAGGTTTGCAATAAACAAATAAGATTCATTATCGGTTTTTTCAGATAATTCTATTGCAGGTAAAATTGCGCCTAATATATTCCCTAAATGTGGTGTGCCTGTACTTTGTATGCCTGTAAGTATTCTTGCCATAACATTACCTGCTAAAGCAGGTATCTCATTAAATTAAACTTCAATCAAAATAAAAAACAAAGGTAAATTTTTTAATACAACTATTTAATTTAATTAATTAGTTTTGGAGCCATGGCAATATTGAGGTATCCACTGTGGCTTTTTTATCGTATTTGGTTCTACATTCTTGTAGCATTGCCTATTGTGGTTATGTTTCCTTTGTTGTTAATTTCTATATCTCGAGAAAAATGGTATCCTTTTTTCTTTAGATTGGCTCGTTTTTGGGCAAAGTTTATTTTAGTAGGAATGGGTTTCAACTACAGAGTTACAAAAGCTGAAATTCCAGACCCTAAAAAAAGTTATATGTTTGTTGCCAACCACACATCTATGGCAGACATTATGTTAATGCTAGTTACAATTAAAAATCCTTTTGTTTTTGTCGGTAAACGTGAATTGGCCAAAATTCCACTTTTTGGCTTTTTCTACAAAAGAACATGTATTCTGGTGGATAGAAACAGTGCAAAAAGTAGACAGGCTGTATTTCTAAGAGCCCAAAGACGCTTAAAACAAGGGTTAAGTATTTGTATTTTTCCTGAAGGTGGTGTGCCTGAAGAGCACATTGTGCTAGATGAATTTAAGGACGGAGCATTTAGGCTTGCCATAAACCATCAAATACCTGTGGTACCAATTACATTTTACGATAACAAAAAACGATTTTCTTATACCTTTTTTAGTGGAAGCCCTGGAAAAATGAGAGCAAAAATCCACAAATTCTTTTCAACGTCTGGTTTAACCACTGCTGATACTAAGGCTTTAAACGAAAAGGTAAGATTCTTAATTTATAGTGAATTATTAGAAACTAAACCTGAAACAAAAAAGCCGCTCTAACCAAGAACGGCTTTTGTGATTACCGCAATCATCATTGCTTAATTACGTTGCAATAATCTAATCTAACCTAAATTTACTTAAAACTTAAAACTTAATCCTGTATAAACACCAATAAAGAAAGGTCTAAAATCGCCTGTTGTATTATTGAATGTATTAATTTGGTACTTAAATGTTGGCTCAAGGTTGATGTTCCATTGTTTTGACAAGTTATAATCCATACCCAAACCAAAGTTGGCACTAAAACTAGTTGAATTAATGTTGTTTGCTTCTCCTATTAGGGTTGAGGTCCCATCTATATCTGCATAAATTTCGTTATTGTTTAAAAAGAAAGTACTAAAGCCACCAATAACATTTATGCCAAATTTCTTATCTAGTAAACGATATTCTAATTCTAAAGGCACTTCAATAAAACCAAAACGTTGATCTATATTCCCAGCTGTTTTGGTATTAAACATTTCTGGAGCAGAAGACTTGCTTATTATTTCTGAACTGATCATTGAAATATTCTGTACACCATTTTTAAAACTGATGTTTTGAAATTGAGCATCCATACCTCTAGCGGCTGTGTTTGCGCTATTAAAAGCAAAGACTTCTGAGGTGGTTTGATTTAAATCTACACGATTAATACCAGCTCTAACCTTTAATCGTTTTGATACAGCATAACTACCAGTAATGCCGTAACTCATATTAATATCCCCTCCTTTTGAATTTTCATTAAACTGATTATCTAAGGAAGATCCTTGACCCAAGGAACTGAAATAAACAGGCGCAACATTAGGTGCAATGCTCCACCTGCTTTGTTCATCTTCTTCTTTTTCAATAATAGGGTCATCTTCATTAGATGCGAGTGCATCTTCAATAGATTGTTTTTTGTCTGAAGGTTTCAGTAACTCTTCTGATTTGTCTGCTTTATTTTGAAGCGCTTTAGTTTCAGTATTTGATTTTTCAGAATCTGTAGATTTTGGTTCTGAATTGTCCACAACAGCATCCTTCTCTTCACTCATTGCTTTTTCCATAGAAGACTTAATATCTTCATTGGTCAGTTTTGTTGACCTCTCGGATTTTGAAGATTTAGTCTCGGATGAATTATCAGCGACAGAGGTGTTGTTTTTTAAAAACTTATTTGTAAGTTGATTTGGTTTTTGAGTTTTATTGTTCTCGCCAGAATCTTTAGAGTTTTTGGCTACCGAATTGTTAAACTGTGATGGTGATTTATTTGATATTAAATCGTTAGAAGCATCACTTCTTTTTGAAGAATTCTTATTGTTTTTATTGATATTAGAATCTTTTGATGATTCGTTTTCCACTACACTGTTATTCTCTAAAATATTAAGCTCTCTTTGTTTTTTTGTTAGTGATGGATCTGTAATTTCACCATTTTCATTCCCTTTATTTTCCTCATTCTGGTTTTTATCTGTATTTACAACAGGTATATCCTGTGGATTAGAATCTGAGTTGAAAACAGAAACACCAACGGTTAGCAATAAAACAATAGCTGCTGCGACACCTCCAATTTGCCACCAAATAGGGACAACTCTTCGCTTTTTCTTTTTGCCAGCCAATTCTTCGCTAATTCCATTCCATACGGCATCATTTGGTGTAGCTTCGAAAGCTTTAAACTTTTCTTGAAAAAGCCTATCTATGTTTTTCTTATCATTCATTCTTATAATGATTGCGAATTTGACCTCGCTTTGTAAGTTTCAATTTTATTTTTTAAAATCATTCGTGCTCTTGCCAAATTAGATTTTGATGTTCCGGTTGATATATTTATCAATTCACTTATCTCAACATGCGAATAACCGTCTAGCACATAAAGGTTAAAAACCAATCTGTAACGATCTGGTAATTCTTGAATGATTTTCAGCAAGAAATCAATGCTTAGATTCTCATCATTAACATCTATTGAAACGTCTTCAATGTTTCCCTCGTTTACAATATCAAAAACTCCAACATCTTCTCTATAGCGTTGCAATGCTGTATTGATTGCAATTCGTTTAAGCCAACCTTCAAAAGAACCTTTATGATTGTATTGTTCTATTTTATTAAAAATAGTTATAAATGCATCGTGTAAATTATCTTCAGCTTCTGCATAGTTTTTTGAGTACTTAAGACAAAGTGAAAAAAGTTTACTTGCATATTGCTCGTATAATTGACTTTGTGCTTTAGCATCTTTTTTAATACAATTTTTAATGAGTTGTTTTAAACTCACACTCAGGATTGGAATTAATTAATAACTATTCTGTCACTACAGGTACTTCAACAATAAAATATTGATCTTCACCTTCTTCATCTTCACCTTGGTAAAACTTAAATAAATAGGTTTCATTTGAGGTGACATAAAAATTTAAACTTACAGTTACAAGTTCTGATTGCTCTGTACAATTAACATTAGTATAAACCGTGTTTACAACGGCAACTGTTCTTTCCTGCCCATTAATTTCGTAAATAAAATCATTAAAATCATAACAACCAGTCGGTCTGTTGTAAGATATTAATATCTCATAAGTTTGACCTAATTCAAACTCATCAGGAATTTCAACACTTTCAATAGGTAAAACTTCTAAATAAAAATCAACATTGTTGTCATCATCAATGCTACATGATGATAGCGTTAAGAATGATATTACAGTTAATATAAAAAATTTCTTCATTTCAATTTAATCAATATATACATCCTGTAGATGCTTAAAAAGCAAAAAGGTTGCGTCTAAAAATAAAAAAATCCTGAAATTTTTCAGGATTTTTAGTTTTACTTGTCGGTATCATTGATGAACGCCCTCACTTTTTCTTCCAGTTCGTCCATTAAATCAGGATTATCTTTAATCAAAGCTTTTACCGCATCACGTCCTTGACCTAATTTGGTATCCTCGTAACTAAACCAAGATCCACTCTTTTTAACTATATTGTGTTCTACAGCCTGGTCTAAAATCTCACCAACTTTAGAAATACCAGCACCATACATAATATCAAATTCGGCTGTTCTAAATGGAGGTGCTACTTTATTTTTAACAACCTTAACTCTGGTTTTATTACCCATTACATTGCTGTTGCTGTCTTTTATTTGAGTAGATCTTCTAATATCTAAACGTACAGAAGCATAAAATTTCAATGCATTACCACCAGTTGTGGTTTCTGGGTTACCAAACATAACACCAATTTTTTCACGCAATTGGTTAATAAAAACCATGGTACAGTTGGTTTTGCTGATGGATGCTGTTAATTTTCTCAAAGCTTGAGACATTAATCTTGCATGCAGTCCCATTTTAGAATCTCCCATTTCACCTTCAATCTCACTTTTAGGTGTTAGTGCGGCAACAGAATCAATCACTATAATATCAATAGCTCCTGAGCGCACTAAATTATCTGCTATCTCTAAAGCTTGTTCACCATTATCTGGTTGTGATATAATTAAGTTCTCTAAATCTACACCAAGTTTTTCAGCATAAAAACGATCAAAAGCATGCTCTGCATCAATGAAAGCTGCAATTCCTCCTGCTTTTTGGGCTTCTGCAATAGCGTGTAAAGTTAATGTGGTTTTACCAGAAGATTCTGGGCCATATATCTCTACCACTCGTCCTCTAGGATAACCACCAACACCTAAAGCAATATCTAAACCTAAAGAACCAGATGGAATAGCATCTACATCCACAACGGATTGATCGCTCATTTTCATTACAGTTCCCTTGCCATAAGCCTTGTCTAGTTTGTCTAAAGTTAACTTTAGTGCTTTTAATTTTGCTTCTTTTTCACTACTCATTTCTTCTGTTTTTCATTAATTAAGTATCTCCAAAAATACCATTTATTTTACTTTTTTCAATTTAATGACGCAACCATTTTACACTTTTCACATCTACTAAATGATAAAGGAAATAATTGCTATGAAAATCTTTTTTTAAAAGATGTGATTAAATCTTTAAGTTGGTTAGAAACATTAGGTGTTTTAGGTGTCGTGAGCTAAGACGATATCTTTTAAGCCGATGTAGATTAACTTTGAAATTAGTTTTAGCTTAGTTAATCTAAAAGCACTTTGAAAAATTTTCAAAGTGCTTTTTTTATTTTTCAAGTTGCTGTGTTTCAACAAAACGAATACCTTTGCACCTCAAAAAATCTTTAACTTAAAAATTAGTATAGCATGCAACTGTACAATAACTTAAGTGCTAAAGAAAGAGCAGCTCTTATTGAAGAAGCTGGGCAAGATAGACTTACAATCTCTTTCTACAAGTACGCAAAAATTAAAAATACCGATATTTTTAGAAACCACATGTTTCTGGCATGGGATCAACTAGATGTGCTCGGACGTATCTACATTGCAACCGAAGGTATAAATGCACAGCTTTCTGTACCTGCCGAAAACTTTGAGTCGTTTAAAAATCACTTGGATACAATTTCATTTTTAGAAAATGTACGGCTGAATGTTGCTATTGAACATAATAATTTTGCCTTTTTAAAATTAAAGGTTAAAGTGCGCAACAAAATTGTAGCAGACGGACTTAATGATGAAACATTTGATGTTACCAACAAAGGAGTTCATGTAAATGCAAATAAATTTAACGAACTCATAGAAGATCCAAACACGGTTTTAGTTGATATGCGAAATCACTACGAAAGTGAAATTGGCCATTTTAAAAATGCCATTACTCCAGATGTAGACACCTTTAGAGAATCCTTGGACTTAATTGAAGAGGATTTACGGGAGCACAAAGAAGATAAAAAATTGGTAATGTACTGTACTGGTGGAATTAGATGTGAAAAAGCCAGTGCTTATTACAAGCACAAAGGGTTTAAAAATGTATTTCAGCTTGAAGGAGGTATAATTAATTATGTAAGACAGGTTGAATCTAACGGACTAGAGAATAAGTTTATTGGTAAAAATTTTGTCTTTGATCAAAGACGTTCAGAACGAATAAGTGAAGATGTAATAGCCAATTGCCACCAATGCGGTGAGCCAGCAGATTTACATACAAACTGTGCAAATGAAGCTTGCCATCTGTTATTCATTCAATGTGAATCTTGTAAAAATAAAATGGAAAATTGCTGCTCAACAAGCTGCATGGAAATAAATAGATTGCCACATGAAGAACAAAAAGCATTGAGAAAAGGGCAAGGCAATAGTAACGATATTTTTAAAAAAGGAAGAGCGGATCATTTACCTTATAAGAAAGATTTACGGAATATTTTTGAAACATTAAATACTTCAAAATAAGAAAGAAAGGCTCAAGTAAAATTAGAGCCTTTCTCAGTTTTTAGACTTATTTTTTTATCAACTTAATGATTTTTGTCTCAATATTGGTTCCTTCTAACCTTATAAAGTACATTCCTTTAGAAAGATGAGAAAGATTTAATGCTTTGATGCCTACTATAGTGTTTTCTTCAAATTTTAAAACAGTTTTGCCTAAAACATTAATAATACTGGCTTTCATTATTTTATTTTTTGAATTTATATTTACGACGTCAGTAAATGGATTTGGATAAATAGATGTGTTTTCTAACGTTTCATCTTCAACACTAAGTGCATTTGTAACGTTAAAGTTATGTGTTACAGTTTGTCCTTCATAAGTTACTTCCCAAGTCCAAGCACCAACAGCATCTACAGAAAAAAACCAGTAATAATACCAAGAAGAGGCTGTAGTTGTGGTATTTATGGACCAATCATATAAATAGCTTCCGTCTGGTCTTATAACTTTTAAAGCCAAAGGTGTGTCAGCAATTTGGTCTCTCAAAAAAGCAGAAAGATAAATATCTTCAGAAATATCAAACTCATTACTTTCATAAGTGGTTTCAGTAGTTGGGCAAGTTGGGAAAACATCAGGTGCTTGACTATGTGTCATTACTGCGTTGATATTAGAATTTGTATATGGTATTTGGTTTGCCCACCACGAATCGGTATTCATATTATTGCAAGTACCAGCAAAAGGATCAACTAGTTGTGTATAAGATACATCAGTATAAACTTCAAAATGTAAATGAGGCCCAGTGGAGTTACCAGAACTACCCACAATACCCAAATATTCTCCCTGTGTAACTGTATCTCCTATGTTTTTTGTGGATAAAGATCCGTTTTTCATGTGGCCATACCATGCCACACTTCCATCTGCATGTTGAACATAGATAGCATTCCAAACGTTATTATTAAAACTGCAGCTTCTATCAAATTCACCATCGTTTTTAGCAATGATCTGTCCATCTGCCGCAGCAATTATTTCAACACTATTTTCATCCATTAGTTTCCACGTAAACGGCCAAGTATATATATCTACACCTTGATGATTGTAACCATCATTGGTATCGTAAGTTTGGGTGCCACAATTAAAATCTGTAAGTTGATCTGGAAAATTGACATTATGATCTACATAACCAGAAATACTCCATACATCGTTAAAGGTAACTCCGTTCGCTTTTTGTATAGGCCAAATAAAAAGTGGATGACTACCACGTCTTCCTTTTATAGAGGTAGCTAACTTGTTTTGAAGTTGTAATTCGTCAACGTTATTTTTAAGTTCTTCTTTAATGCTTGTTCTTTGGTCGTCAGTTAAGCACGGATATTTCTCTGCATTAAAAACAAATTCTCCGCCACCAACAGGAGAATTGGGAGTCTGGGCATAGCCAAAGTAAACAGAAAGCAAAACAAGAATTAATAAGGTAGTAATTTTTAATTTCATAATTAATAGCTTTTAGATGTATTACTATAACATCGTAATAAGTTTTATTTGTGAGCATACATTATAAAAAAACTGAATTCAAGTAACTTATGTTAAGTCTAGCCCGTGCATCAAAGCTATTCTTAGAATGAATTATTTTTCTGAATAAATAATCTTATCTTTACTCAATTAATTATTTATGAATCCCGTAGCTAGGTTAGCGATAACCTAGACAAAATATATACAATCATTTATGGCTTGTAACAGTTGCTCAACTGGTAAAGATGGCCAACCAAAAGGATGCAAAAACAATGGGACTTGCGGCACAGATAGCTGTAATAAACTTACGGTTTTTGATTGGTTAGCTAATATGTCACTACCAAACGGACAAGAACCCTTTAAAGGTGTTGAGGTGCGTTTTAAAAATGGCAGAAAACATTATTATAAAAACACTGAAAACCTTACATTAAGTATTGGTGATATTGTTGCTACTCAGGCAAAATCAGGTCACGATGTTGGCATGGTTACTTTGACTGGCGAATTGGTACGTGTACAAATGAAGCGCAAAAAAGTTGATATTGATGACGCTGAAAATGTGCTAAAAATATACCGAAAAGCCTCACAAAAAGACATTGACATTTGGTCTGCTTCTAGAGATAAAGAAGAACCAATGAAGGTAAAGGCACGTCAGTTTGCTATTGACTTAAAGTTAAAAATGAAAATCTCTGACATTGAATATCAAGGAGATGGTAGCAAAGCTACATTTTACTACACTGCTGAAGAACGCGTAGATTTTAGAGAACTCATAAAGGTTTTTGCACGCGAATTTAGAACACGTATTGAAATGCGCCAAGTTGGTTTTAGACAAGAAGCTGCACGTCTAGGCGGCATTGGCTCTTGTGGTAGAGAACTTTGCTGTTCTACTTGGTTAACCGATTTTAGATCAGTAAGTACCTCTGCGGCAAGATATCAGCAATTGTCATTGAACCCATTAAAACTCGCAGGCCAATGTGGTAAGCTTAAATGTTGTCTCAATTATGAGTTGGACGCTTATCTCGATGCTCTAAAAGCATTCCCAAAAAACGATACTAAACTATATACCGAAAAAGGAACAGCAGTCTGCCAAAAAACGGATATTTTTAAAGGCCTAATGTGGTATGCTTACGAAGGCGAGTGGATGAATTGGCACATTATTACCACAGAGCAGGCCAATGAGATCATTTCAAAAAATAAGAAAAAAGAAAAAGTATCGAGCCTAGAAGAATATGCTGCAGAGCACATTCAAGATACTAAAGCCGAATTTGAAAACGTTGTAGGTCAAGATAGTTTAACACGTTTCGATAGTCCAAAATCAAATAAGAAACGTAAAAACAATAGGAACAAACGAAATAAAAATCGTAATCGAAATAGAAACCAAAAGCCAAATGCAAAAAAGAATTAGTTGGTTTTTACTGGTAATTAGTGTTTTGTGTTTAAATCTTAGTTGTGACTCTAAAGCAGTGTACGATACCTATAAAACTTTGCCAAATGAGTGGCATAAGGATTCTATAACCCAATTTAGTTTTAAAGCGCCAGATACTACAGATAATTATAATTTGTATGTTAATTTAAGAAATACAAATGCGTACAAATTCAGTAATTTGTTTCTTATAGTAGAATTGAATTACCCAAACGGCAAAGCCGAAAAGGATACTTTAGAATATAAAATGGCTGCACCAAACGGCGAATTATTGGGTACAGGATTTTCAGATGTAAAAGAGAACAAACTTTGGTTTCGAGGGTTTAAAAATAAGTTTCAATTTACAGAAGAAGGGGAGTACAATATAAATATTCAACACGCCATGCGTAAAAACGGAGAAGTCAATGGCATTTCGAATTTAAAAGGCATAACAGAAGTTGGCTTTAGGGTAGAAAAAGCTTCAAAAGAATAATTATGGCAAAAAAGAAGGCAACAAAGTCAAAGTCTGAAACAGCAGATTTTTCAAAATATATTCGTTGGTTTTGGATATTATTTTTAGGTGGTATCTTAGCGTTTGTATTTTTATTTCTATTTGCGGCGTGGGGTTTTTTGGGCGAAATGCCAGACCATACAAGGTTAGAAAACCCTGAAACAAATCTCGCTTCAGAAATACTGTCTTCAGATAATAAAACATTAGGTAAATACTATTTTAATGACAACAGAACACCTGTTGGCTATGAAGATTTACCAAAACATCTTGTAGAGGCTTTAATTGCTACGGAAGATGTTAGATACTACGACCATTCAGGTATCGATGCAAGAGGAACTTTACGAGCTATGTTGGGTGGTGCTGGTGGTGCCAGTACCATATCTCAACAATTAGCCAAGCAGTTGTTTACCAAACAAGTATCAGCAAATAAGGTTGGGCGCGCCTTTCAAAAAGTGAAAGAATGGGTCATTGCTATTCGCTTAGAACGTCAATACACCAAAGAAGAAATTATTGCACAATATTTTAATATTTATGATTTTGGTAATAACGCAGATGGTATTCGTTCTGCGGCTAGGATTTACTTTGGTAAAGAACCTAGTGAATTAGATTTAAAAGAGTCAGCCATGCTAGTAGGAATGTTTAAAAATTCCTCGCTTTATAACCCTAGAAGAAACCCAATTGGTACTAAGAATAGACGTGATGTTGTTTTAGCTCAAATGGGAAAGTACAATTATATTGAAGAAACACTAAAAGACTCGCTTCAAAAAGCAGAATTAGATTTAAACTATTCTCCAGAATCGCACAGAGAGGGCATCGCTACTTATTTTAGAGAGTATCTAAGAAGTGAAATAAAAGCGTGGATTAATGATGAAGCCAACAGAAAGCCAGATGGTAGTAAATACGATTTATACAGTGATGGGTTAAAAATTTATACTACCATAGACTATAAAATGCAGCAATATGCAGAAGAAGCCGTTAAACGTCATATGCCAAGGTTGCAAGCAGAATTTGATCATCAAAATACACCTGACCGAAATAAGACTGCTCCATTCTTGGGGTTAACTCAATCTGAGATTAACAACTTAATGAAACGAGGAATGAGACGCTCAGAGCGTTGGAGGCACATGAAATACGATCTTAAGAAACCAGATAAGGAAATCATTGCTTCGTTTGATAAACCCGTTGATATGAGCATTTTTGCTTGGAAAGACGGAGATTACGTAGAAATTGATACGGTTATGAAACCGATGGATTCTATGAGATATTATAAATCTTTTTTACGTACGGGAATGATGTCTATGGATCCACACACAGGTCATATTAAAGCATGGGTTGGCGGTATGAATTACAGGCATTTTCAATTCGATATGGTTAGGCAAGGAAAGCGACAAGTAGGATCAACTTTCAAACCATTTGTTTATGCTACTGCTATTGACCAATTGCAATATTCACCATGTGACTCTTTTCCAAGAACACCAATAACCATTGAGGCTAATAAGTTTGGGAATCCTAAACCTTGGACAACAAAAAACTCAGATGGAGATTATTCTGGTGTGCAAACGCTTAAAAATGCACTGGCAACCTCCACAAATACAATTACAGCTCGTTTAATGAATGAAATTGGCCCACAACCAGTTGTAGAAATGGCAAAGAAATTGGGTGTAGAGCAAGATATTACGCCAGTACCGGCAATTGCACTTGGTACACCAGATATAAGCGTTTACGAAATGGTTGCAGCCTATTCAACCTTTGCTAATAAAGGAGTTTATAACAAACCTGTTATGGTAACACGTATTGAAGATAAAAACGGAACTGTTTTATTTCAATTCACACCAGAAAGTAAGGACGTTTTAAGTGAAGAGGTAGCTTATGTTACCGTAAACTTACTAGAAGGGGTTACCCAAGGCGGCTCTGGTACCAGATTGAGAACAAAGGGTGCCAAAAAGTGGAACGCCATGTACAGAGAGATAATGACAGGTTACCCTTATGAATTAACAAACCCAATAGCAGGTAAAACAGGTACTACACAAAACCAAAGTGACGGTTGGTTTATGGGTATGGTACCTAACTTGGTAACAGGTGTTTGGGTTGGTGCAGAGGATAGAGCGGCACATTTTAAAAGTATAACATATGGACAAGGAGCTTCAATGGCATTACCTATTTGGGGAATGTACATGAAATCTTGTTATGAAGATGAAACCTTGGATGTCTCTAAAGGTGAGTTTGAAAAACCAGCTAATCTTTCAATAAATATTGATTGTTCGGTTAATGAAGAAGATGATGAATCTGATAATTCAGATGCCATAGAAGATGTGGATGACTTTGACTTTTAAATCTCAAGCATTATTTAAACTTTTTTGATTCTATTTCGTGTGAATTCTACGTATAGTTTTGTAATTTTCAAAAGAAAAATTTTCAATATATATGCTGTCTCTTATACACATCTGACGCTGCCGACGACTCCTTACGTGTAGA
>CAJXVG010000013.1 GCA_913061495.1 uncultured Winogradskyella sp. | reverse complement strand
CGAGATCAGCCTCGGTCTCGTGGGCTCGGAGATGTGTATAAGAGACAGGAATAGAGGGAGCATAGAAGGTAATGTAGAAACACCTTTAACAATACTCAAGGATAGTGTAACCAATTTACTTAAAGTAAGTACGTCATTTAATTCTCAATTAAAAATAATAATTGAAGTTTCCGAAATACCAGAAACGAGTGAACCATTACAAAGTCGGTTTATTAAGGCTATTACATATTTTAAAGGACAAACTAAGTCAACGATAGAAACCTCTTTAAAAGATCTAAGCTTTACCACAGACAACAAATCCATAGAAAAGGATATTAGTAAGCAGATTGATGTTTTAGATGAATTGTTAGCAACCAAACTATTATATTTTGAAGGTTTAGAAAAAGGATTTGATACTCATCAATTTTTAAATCTTAGGGCAAAATCAGTGTTTTTGGCAAAAGACAAACCTAAGAAACAACGAAAAACAATCATTGACGGCACCACAAATATTAAACTCTTTGAATTGCTAAGAGAATTGAGAAACCAAATAGCTGAACGAGAAGATCTGGTTCATTTTCAAATATTCACTCAAAAATCGCTTTATGCAATGTGTGAAATGTTACCAACCAACAAACAAGAATTGAAGCAAATCCATGGTATGGGTAAAACCAGAATTGAAAAATATGGAACTGACATATTAAGGGTTATTGTAGATTATTGTGATGAAAACGATATTGAAACTTCAAACAATATTTCCGTTTTAGAAAACCTAAAACCAAAAAGGAAAAAAGGAGATACCAAGAAAATTTCTTTAGAATTATTTAAAGCCAGAAAATCAATTGACCAAATAGCCGTGGAGCGAGAGTTAAATGCTAACACTATAATTGGGCATTTGGCAAGCTTTATTTCTTCAGGTGAAGTTTCAATTACTGATTTAATGTCTAAGGATCATTATAAAGAACTAAAGAAAATTATTCCAACAAAAACCTTCGAAAATCTTTCTGATTTAAAATACCAATTGGATGATAAATACTCATATGGTGAAATTCGATTAGTTCTTGAGGATTTATCAAAATAAAAAAAGCTTCAGAATTTTATTTCTGAAGCTTTTTGATATCTTTGTGTTTAACAAATTATCTTTTTTAGTAACTGAAATATTACTGGATTCAAGGTTTGTAAATAATAAATGAAAATTCTTGTCCAATAAAGTTATTATTACTATTACTAAATGTTTTTATCTCTAATAAATTGTTAACCGCAGCAAAATTGATATTAGAGAATCTTGAATTACCAAAGAAAATGTAATCTTCTTCTGTTATTGACTCACCATTTATAGTAACTATATAACTTCCAAGACTCAATCTTTGAACCGTAAAATTACCACTCCCATTTATAACAGTACCATCAGAGTCAACATAGCCATAAGCAATAGGCAGCATGTTGGCATTACCGGTAGACGGACGGTTTACCTCTGCATCAATTACTACCGCCTCTGGTCTTATTTCTACTACATCTTTACCAGCATCCCTATTGTAGAAAAGAATTCGCTCTTCTGCAGCATCTCCACTATAGACATTCATTCTCCAATAATTAGAACTTGCTGTAGAATTACCATTAGTAAATTTTATTGAACTAAAACTGTTGGTGCCAATTTCTTCAAGTAATAGTTGAGGATTATCACCAGTTGAGCTAGACCTAACATGAAGTTTCGCATCAGGATTTGAATCTCCTATACCAACATTTCCAGAGAAATAATTTCTATCTTCACCTAGTGTTGAAATACCATATTTTGTACTTGGGCTACTATTGGTAAGGTCTGCGCTAAACCCATATTGAGTTCCAGTTGCATTTGTGATAATAGTTGTTTCATAACCATATTTGTTTCCAGTAGCATTACCTCCAATAGATGAATTATAGCTCCATACATGTCCATCTCCTTCTGGATTTATAACGGTATTTATTCCACTAGCCGATAAGGGAGCATCACCATTACCATATATCGTAATTCCTGTTCTGCTGTCTGTAAAAAAGTCATTTCGTAGAATAATGTTTCCTTCAATATCTAAATTAGCTAAAGGGTTAGTGTTATTTATACCCACATTACCATCATTATAATAAATATCGTCTCCACTTTCTGTCCAGGAAGAAGTTCCGCCAGTACTAGTTTCATCAGTACTTGGCTCCCAACTAGTGCCATTATATTTAAGGACTTGCCCGTTTGTTGGCATGCCATCCACATTGGTAAGGTCATTGATTTCCATATCCTTGGCTTTACCGCTGGCGTTGGCATAAGGCACGGATTGCAGTTCTACAGTGCCTACTTCAGTGCCGTTTAGGCTAATGGTTGCGTAAGGAGCAAGAACACCCCATTCAAGATTGTTATAAACACCGTTTAATACGGTTCCGTTTCCTATTTGTAGGCTAAACACGCCGCTTACATCTGTAGTTACTGTATGTGTTTCTGTATAGGCAGCAGCACCTGCAGTTGTGCCAAACCTCAATGCAACCTGGATGTCTATAGGTTGACTTGCAATAACCTCATCACTAGCATCTCTTGCTACTCCTTGGTAGTTAATATATTTTTGTTGCTGTTGACTAAAAACAATGCTAGATATGAGCAATGCCAATAAAGCTAATGTGTTTTTGATTTTTTTAAATATTGTCATGATTTTAGTTTTTATGAATTGATAAAGGGTTTTATTCTTCTACCTTAATCTAAAATTTATTATTAATTAGGCTTGTTCGGTTAGCAAGCAATAGTATGACTTATGGCTTATAAATTATAAAATAGAAAGGACCACCAATATTAGTTGTTGATGCATCATCGGAAATAAGAATTCTTAATATACCATCGTTGGCTACAGATAAAACTGTCTCTTGGTAAAATAATTGTGCTTGAGATGTTATGATATAGTTTTCAGTATTTATGGACTCGCCATTAACAGTTATATCATAGGCATAACCCAACTTATCTACTGTAAAATTACCTGTACCTGCAGCGACTGTTCCATCAGCCCTAACATTGCCATACGCAATGGGTACCATATTAGCAGAACCTGTGGAAGGTCGGTTTACTTCTCCGGTAACTTTAATATTACCATCTACATCAATTTTTTCGGAGGGAAATTGTACTCCCAACCCTATATTTCCTGAAAAATAATTTCCATCCTCACCCGTAGTATAAATACCATAATTCTGATTACCATTTCCAGACGTAGTAGAGTGGAACCCATATGATGGTGATGATGAGTTATTTATTATATTTGATTTATAGCCATATTTGAATGCAATACCGTTAGAAACTTCTGTGCTAAAACCAATTTGTGTTGTTGCTCCACCAGAAATTTCGCTAAGAACGCCCACCGCATTAGCAAAACCGTTCTCTTCATTTACTACATCTAAATTAGCAGAAGGGTTAGAGTTATTGATACCTACATTACCATTATTATAATAAATATTATCTCCTTCTTGAGTCCAAGTAGAAGCTCCGCCAGAACTAGGTTCCCAACTAGTGCCATTATATTTAAGTACTTGCCCGTTTAGAGGCATGCCTTCTACATTGGTAAGATCGTTAATTTCCATATCCGTAGCTTTACCGCTAGCGTTAGAATAAGGCACAGCATATAGTTCTACAGTGCCTACTTCGGTACCATTTAAGCTAATGGTTGCGTAAGGTGCAAGAACACCCCATTCAAGATTATTGTAAACACCGTTTAGCACCGTACCATTCCCTATAAGAAGGCTAAACACACCGCTTCCATCTGTAGTTACTGTATGTGTTTCTGCATACAAGGCAGCACCAGATGTTGTGCCAAACCTTAGCGCAACCTCAATGTTTATAGATTGACTGACAATAAGCTCATTACTGGCATCTCTTGCTACTCCTTGATAGTTAATATATTTTTGTTGTTGCTGGCTATAAACGATGCTTGATATGAGCAAAGCCATTGTCGCCAAGATATTTCGGATTGTAATTTTGAAAGTCATAACTTTAGTTTTTAATGATTTTAATGGTTTTGTTAATTTGCAACTCAGGTATAGACAGTCTCACTAAATAGTTCCCTCTACTCAGCGTACTCAAATTGATGTTAGAATAAGCCCCTCCAAAGAACATATTCTCTTCTAAAACCTTTTGTCCTAATACGTTGTAAATAGATACTTCATAAGGTAAAATTTGGTTCATTTGGATAGTTAGAAAATCTTTAACAGGATTGGGGTAAACTGTTATTTCAAAGTCTTCCATAGTGCTAGTGTCAATACTCAATGTATAGCGTGAGCCCGAGATAGCCCAGAAACCTTGGTCTAATGAAGCGTCTGTCCCTATGAGATCAATAATTGGTTCGCCAATAGTAAACTGAAGTGAGTTACTGCTGTTGTTTAGTACACCTCCCACATTTGCGAAAGTATGCTGTTCAATGGTCTGTGCCTGAATACTGTGCCCGACAAAGAGACAGAGAAGTAAGAGTAGTGTTTTCATCTGATAGTTTTTTTTGTTGTTCATAACTGTAGCCTTGGCTGTTCTCAAAATTATATTATGATATAGTTTTAGGCTATGACTATTGTATCAAATGCTATGATTTATGTAACATAGCCACAGGTTTTAGGATATTTATTTGAATCTAAAAATCTGTTTATGAAGTTTTTATAAAAAAACACCATTAAAATTTCATAGTAGAAAGAAGAAGACGATTTCTTCACTAGAAATAGTAGGGTCACTAGGACACAAAAGGATCGGATAACATTCTTCACAAGAATATTTGGATTAGTAATGCAAGAATTTGAAAAAGATAAATTAACTTTTTACTTATATTTATTTTCACAGCTTTATGGTAAATTAATTATAAAATAAAGCCTCTATATAGAGGCTTTATTTATCGAACAAGATTACTCAAATTGATTCTTCTACGATTTAATTATTTTAACAACATTAAGTTTGTTGGTGTTTTGCTCTGTAATATGAAGCAAATAAACACCTTTAGGATAATTTGAAAAATCTAGCCTATGAAGTGATCCATTAGTTTTAGTACGAATTAACTTCTTTCCATTAATATCAAAAAGTTGTATTGAATAGTCTAAATCTGTATGGATTTGAATATTCAATAGCGTATTTGTAGGGTTTGGAAAAACCTTAAAAGATGAATCTTCATTGCTTTCTACGGATAAACTACCATCTACATTAAAAAGCGCAAATATGTATAAAGACCAATTATCATCCATGTTTTTTACACGTATGTACAAATAATGGTCTCCATCTGTCATATCTAATGGAACTGGTATCGCTAAAGTTTCGTCAACCGTGAAGCCTTCATTTATAGGAACAGAAAAGCCGTTGCCAACTCCTGGATCGGTATCAAAAAAGTATTCAGCATCAGTAATAGGTGTTGAAACTAAATTGTTTATGGTTTGAATATAGAAGTAATCCCTATAATACAAGCTCCAAGTATCATCTAAATCCTTTACACGCATGTAAAGTACGTGTAAGCCATTATCAAGTTCTGTGGTGTGAATACTAAATGTGTCATCTAGCATTTGTACAGATGAAATAGACAAAGCAGTACCATTGCCAATACCAGGATCTATATCTATAAAGTATTCAGCTGCACTCAAATTAGAACCTATAGGAGGAGCCTCTATAGTTAGAATGTAAAAATAATCACGATAGTACAAACTCCAAACATCATTAGTGCCTTTAACACGAATATGAAGTACATGTAATCCGTTACTTAATCCCGAGGTTGGGATACTAAAATTACTATTTATAGTATTGCCATTTGTAACTGTTAAGTTAGTGGCATTGCCTATACCAGGATCAGAATCTATAAAATATTCAGCCGCTGTAATTTGTCTCCAGCCATTATAAATCAGCCCAATACTTAAAATAAGAAAAAGTAAAACACGTCTCATCTTTATTGTTTTTGAGTTGCAGTAAAGTCCACATTAAGTGTTTGTCCTGGAGCAACAACACTGTTTGTAATTGTAATACTTTCTGGATATGGTGTAAGGTTAGGTCTTCCGTTGGGATCAAATACAAAATTATTTCCAAATAGGCCTATATCTGTTCCGTCACTACCAGCATTAACTCCTGGAGAAACACTAGTTAAATTGAAGTTGTTATTGTAAAAATCGGTAACAGATCCAAAAGGGACATTTTCAAACATAGGGTCGGTATTATCTAAATTGTTACTGCCTGAAAGAGGGTCTATAGTTGCACCAAAATAACTATAAGTGATGTTGCTTACAAATGTTATTGAGGAGTTGGATAACCCAATTTCAGTTAAAGTACCAGTAGCTAAGAAAATATTATTATTTACCATTGGACTAGGACAGTTTGAAAAAAAAGTATCAGAACTTGCTGTACTTAGAAAAATATTATTGGTAACAATACTGGTATTGTTTAAATTAACAATTATACCTCTTACAAAATTATTCTTTACCTGCCAATCATTAGTCCCACTTTGAGAGTTCACATTAGTAGAAGTATTTGTAAAGTAATTGCCTTCAATGATCCAAGCATCACTCAAATTGTCGGTGGAAGCACCAGTTATTGATGCATTTATACGATTATTAATAATGTGCATGTTATCTTGATTTGGACTCGTGGTTGATAATCCACAATTGATACTATTAAAGGTCAAGCCTTTAATTTCCGAACTTGCCGAATTATTTATAAATGTAATGTTTAAAATTGTTGCAACTTCTCCATTGGAATTTGCAGGATTGTGACCAAGTCCAATTATGGTGAGCATTTTATCAATAGTAATGGATCCATAAGTATTTGGTGATGGATGCAATTGAATAATATCTCCTGCACTTGCAGCATTTATAGCTGTTTGTAAATCTGTGTATTGAGCACCAGATTGATCTCGGTTATCAACTGTGTGTACCGTTTGTGAAAAGCTTAAAAAGCTTATTAAGGTGCAAAAAATTGTAATTTTTAAAGTTTTCATAATGTGTATATTTATTGATTAATATTTGGGTTTAAAATTTTGATTTATTTTTTATAAATTAAATTTTACACCAGCAGCAATAACAAGCTGTCCGCCATCTATGATGACATATTTTAATTCTGCAAACGGAGTAATGTTACTACCAATGTTAAAATTGGTACCACCACCTAAGTTTAGGCCTATTCTACCGTCGCTAACAGATAGGTCATCACCAAAAATGGAATCACCGTCATATTTTACTTTAACGTTAGTGTAGTTAAGACCTCCAATGCCATAGACATCAATATTTTCTTCATCTAAAAAATAATAGTTGGCGTTGGCGTTAACTTCAAACCAGTTAATTTTTATGCCACTTTCATCTTTTGGCAGATAGTAAATAAAGGATGGTGATATGGTTAGTTTTTCAATTATTGGAAATTCGGCATTTGCTCCAACACCTATGTTTTCAATTTCGGTACCATACGCTAAAAGCGCACCTAATTTTGTTTCGGTTTGTGAAAAACTTGTAGTTGTGAACATACAAATTACCATAGTTGCTAAAAAAAGTTTGATTGTTTTCATTGTATTTTGTGTTCTTGGTTTTATTTAATTTTTTAAACATATTTACAAGTCGATTAAAAAGCTTTACTTTCCTAATCAAAATCTTGTGAGCAATCCAAGTCTGTCCAAGCTTGGGCTGATTCTTCCAACTCTGAATATTGTTCTGCAAGCTCAGGGCAATTCTCAATAGCATTTATGAGATCTAGCACAGTGTTTCGGAAACCATTACAGGTTTCCGCATTGGGATTTGTTTGAAAAGCGTTGAATGTATCAAGATATGTTGGGGAAAAGGTTGCGAGCTGACTACAGATTGCATTGGGATTATCACCATCGTCGCCATCATCGCTAGAACAGCTTATTGTGGCCAATGCCATAGAAATCATTAATACTAATACAAATGTTTTTAAGATGTAATTTGAGATTTTAGTTTTCATTTTTATTGATTTTAAGTTTATAAATAATTGATTTTTTAATTTTTGAACATATTTCCAGCAGAAAACATGTTCATACTTTCGTATTCTGTTTTTTTAATTTTTGTAGGTTCTTTCTCAAGGGATTTTGCTGTAATAACAAAATTGTTCTTTTTCCTTTTTTTGTCTTCATATTGCATTTCCATCACTAGACTATTTTCAAATTGTTTTAGTAATCTAGGTTTCATGTCTGGAAGGTTTAGGTTTTTTGAACCTTTAGAACCACTAAACCCAAAGAAGTTGCTTAATGAAATTGGTGCATTTTTGGTGTGATAAGCTTTAATAATATGTTTTTCATTTTCTAGCTGTAGCACTGTACACTTAAAGCCTAAAATAGTTTTTGACGGTAATTCCTTTATCGTAAAATCTACTTGGTTATTTATGTCTTTAACTTCAGGTATTGAATGTATTTGTAACATTTTTTGATTGTCATATTCCATGAACATAACCATAGCATTAAGGTCTAAATCAAAAATCATTATGGATTTGCCTTGGGCTTTTTTTTCTTTAAGGATATATTCAGCACCATTGTAATTTGCATTTTTAGTGTTAACCAAAAAATTCATATCCATTGCGTTTGATTTTTTAGAATTCTGTACAAAGGTGGTTTTATAGACATAATCAAAATCGTAAGATTCTGGCAGCATATCGTTAGTTATCTTGTTGTTCTTCAATGATTTTTTTATGGATTTTACCATCCCTTTTGATTTGGAAGTATCATAATCGTCATCATCAGAATTGCCATTATTTTTATCTATTTTAAAAGAGCCAAAAATCATTTCCATCATACCTTGTCCTGCCATTTTTACTTCTTTAGCAGGTGGTAATTTTACATCTACGGGTTTATAATCGTACTTAATTCGGCTTTCTCCCAGTGGCATCATATCCATTGAAAATCCCTCAGATGGTTGGCTAGTAGTTGATTTATTGGTGTAAATTTCTACTAAGCGATTCTTGTCATCAAAAAGTACATAACTTCCTTCATGGCCAGCTTGGTTATAAAAATCAAACTTGGTATAGGTTTTTCCATTACTTTTTAGTTTAGATTCTTTAAAGTCATTATGCCTAAAGTTTTCAGGTTTGTAAATAGAAGAAAATTCTACAATACCGTTAAAAGGGTTGGGAGTTAAACCTTGATTAGTATGCTTTTCTAAGCTTGCCATAAATGGTTCTGGTGGTAGTTTATAGGCTTCAAGCATCATAGTTGGAGCCATCATTCCTTGACTTTGCAATGCTACAATTGATAATTTTTCATATTGATCCGTTTTTTTATTGTAGGCATAAATGAATCCTTCGCTATCATTGTAACCAGATTTTACAATTTTCTCATCTTCAATTCTAACAGCAATTTCATCTTTGTCAAAATATTGGGTCTGAGTTAGTTTGTTGTTTTCAAACATTTCAATTACAACATCTTCTTTATAAAATGCCTTTTTAGCATCTGTATTAATTTGTAGAGCAGAATTGCCAAACGTTAATGATTCTTCGTGAGATTCAATTCCTAAAGCTTTATTGGCTTTCTCTTTTAATTTTTTAAAAATTTGAGCATCTGTATTTATGCTTAGAAAAAGGCCTATAAGTACTAATATGATGTGTTTTGTTTTCATGATGTTTTATATTAAATCTTGTTAAACCATTTTATATAGTGTTGTCCCAAAAGAGGTACTGGTTTTTCCTTTTCGTTGATGGCGCTAATAAGTCCCATAATCCACATATACAGTAAAATGAAAATGCCAATAATGTTAATAAGCCAACCTAAAATTGGAATAAGACCAATAATACCCAATGCAAGTCCTGTGAGAGCTAAGCCTAAGGATTGTGTAATATGATATTTTGCAAAGGCATTTTTTTTGTCATTGTTAATTACAAAAGCAATGATGAGGCCTATAATGGTTATATAAGCAATGATTGCTATGGTTTTACCTTCTGATGTTGTAGTGTTTACTTGTGTTGATTTCATGTTTTATTTTTAAGTTTTTATCGGTTTCATAAATTTATTTATTGATATTAATAGATTTAACAACTTTATTGTTTAGTAGAATGTTTATGGTATAGTTGCCATGTTTTAAATGGTCTATACTTATGTAAATATTTTGTTCGCTATTATTGGTGTCGTCTAATTGATGTTTTTTCAGCATTATACAGTTGCTTTTAATTAGACGATTTTAGTTAAGGGATACAATACGAAAGAGGAGACGTATTGCTTGTTTGTAAAATTATATTGAGAATGGAAATTGAGATGTCAATTATGTAACAAAGTATAACAATTATGTAACGTCATGTTGTTAAATAACTGTTTTTCAGTTTTTTGAATAAAATTCCGAAGGGGTAGTTTTATAAACATCCTTAAAGCATTTAATAAAATACGAAGGACTATTAAAGCCAATTTGATAAGCAATCTCAGAAATTGTTTGGTCAGAATCTTTTAGGAGATTAATGGCCAATTTTAATCTTTCATTACGTATAAACTCGGTTGTAGAAAAACCGGTAATAGCTTTGAGTTTTCTATGAAGTTGCATTCTACTCAACAGCATTTTTTTTGCTAAATCTTTTGAATTGAAAGAAGAATCTGAAATATGCTCATTTAAAACCGTTGCAAGTTTGGTTAAAAACTGTTGATCTACAGGTGTTGTTTTAATATCATTTAATTCAAAATTATTGCTGTAGCGTTGTTGTAGTTTTTGTCTAAGTTCTATGAGTTTTTCAACACGTATTTTAAGTTTGTCACTATTAAATGGTTTTACAACATAATCATCAGCTCCTGTCTTTAACCCTTTTATCTCGTTTGTGTCACCACTCTTTGCTGTTAATATTATTACTGGAATATGACTGGTTCTTTCGTCATTTTTAAGTGTATTGCAGAGCTCTATGCCATCAGTTTTTGGCATCATAATATCACTGATTATAATATCTGGTATGTACTTAACAGCTTTTTTTATACCGCTTTCTCCATTGGAGGCCTCTTTGATGTTGTAACTATTTTTGAAAATTGAACTTATAAACTCTCTAATGTCCTTTTCATCTTCAACTATAAGAAGTATTGGCTTGTCTGCTTGTTTTGTCGTTGATGTTAGTTCATTTTCTATTGGTGTTTTATAAGTACTTTTAGCGTTTTTAATTATTTGTTCCTCATCATTTATTTCAGAAATATCATAATATGAACGCTCTATTGGTAAAGTTATAGTAAACTGAATATCATCCTTGTTCATGGTATGTGCCACAATATTGCCATGCGATAAAATTGCTAATTCTTTTACCAGAGAAAGACCTATACCCACACCATCTGCACTTTTGCTGTTTTGGTAATATCTTTGAAATAATTTGCCAAGTTCTTCGTCTGATATTGTGTTACCATTGTTAATAACCGTTATAATGAGCTGTCCATTTTTCTCAATGGTTTCAAAATGAATTTTCCCGTCTTCTGGTGTGTATTTTATGGCATTAGATAACAAATTGGTTATTATTTTTTCTATAACATCAATATCAAACCAAGCTTCCTTTATAGGTTGTAGGTTATCCGTAAAGCTAATATTCTTATCTTTTGCTTTAAATTTAAAAGCAGCGGTTATCTGCTTAAAAAAGGCAGTTAGGTTTCCTTTACTAACGGATAATTTTAAATTGCCAGACTCAAGTTTTGATAGGTCTAATAGTTGGTTAACTAAATTCAATAATCGTTTTGAATTGTTTTGCACTAACGAAAGTTCCTTTACATCGTCTTCTGAAAGGTTTGGTTTTGATAATTGTTTTTCAATAGGTCCAGAAATTAAAGTGAGTGGTGTGCGAAACTCATGTGAGATATTAGTGTAAATCCGTGTTTTGAATTCATCAAGTTTTTTTAATCGTTCAGTTTCTTTGTGCTCAAACTGTAGCTGCATTTTCATATGCCATCTCCATTTTAAGTAACGGTAAATGAGATAAATGCCAGTCATTATAAAAAGGACATAGCATATTATAGCAACTGTGCTTAGGTACCATGGTTGTTTAATTGTAAATGAATATGTTGCTGCTGTGTCATTCCAAACTCCATCATAATTACTGGAAATTACTTTGAATGTATAGTCATTAGGTGGCAGATTTGTATAATGTGCTGTATTAGTGTTTCCTGCTTCAATCCAGTTTTCATCATAATTAGCTAATAGGTATTTATATAAATTACGTTCTGGCTGTGAAAAATGTAAACTTGAAAATGTAAAAATTACCGTATTCTCATTGAATTTATAAGCTATATTTTGATCTAATGGTTGTTTTTTAGTGAAAATTTCAAATTTACTAATGATGGTTTTGGGTTTTACAGGGTTGAATGTTAACTGATTTGGGTTAAACCAGTTAAGTCCTTCTAGTCCACCAAAATATAAATTACCATTGTTGTCTTTATAGTATGCACCAGTGTTAAACTCTAGAGCTTGTAAACCATCGTAGTTGCTGTAGTTTTCAAAATGATCTTCGGTTTGGTGACTAAACTTGCTTATGCCATAATTGGTGCTTAACCACAAATTGCCATCATCACCTGGTAATATGCCGTAAATTACGTTATTGGGCAAACCGTCAGCTTTGGTATAAGTTTTTACAGTGCTATTTTTAGTATTGTATTTTTTAAGACCTTTTCCGTTAGTACCTATCCAAAGGTTGTTATTATTATAATACAAAGATTTAATCTTTCCGTTAACGGTTTCAACTTTAGTGAGATTATCAGATTTTATGTTTAATTTATACAAACCATCATCTTCGGTTCCTATCCATAAACTACTGTTTTCTCCTTTGGTTACAACTCTAATATCATTGGTTAACAATGAAGAATTATTGGTGTTAAATTGTTTTATAATTCCAGTATTTATATCGAAAAGAATAATACCGTTTCGCTCGGTACAAAGCCAGCTCTGTTGATTGTTTTCTTTAACTATTCGCCAAATAATGAGGTTGGATATTTGAGGAAAAGTTTCGTATTCTCCATAGCTATTAAGAATATTGAGGCCAAACCCTTGGTGCCTAATCCATAACTTATTGTTGTTGTGCAGTAAGCTAATAATTCTATCACTAACTAGAGGAGAGTTTTTTGTTGTGAATGTTTTATAATTATTAGTTTTAAAGTTAATTTGAGTTAGCCCTTTACCAGAAGTCCCTATCCATAAATTCCCTGTATTATCAGTACTGATACTTCTTGCGACATCAACATTTACATTTTTAGGAACTTGATTATTGGTAAGTACATTAAATTTTATTAGATGCTCATCATAATAATTGGCGCCTGTGCCATCCGATCCTAACCAAATGATGCCAGTAGAATCTTCAAATAAGCAAAGCATGTCATTATAATCAATAGCATAGGGGTTATTTTTGTTTGCTTTAAAATTTGTTAGGCTGTTGTTTTTTTGGTTTATTATATAAGCACCATTTCCATAAGTGGCAATCCACAATCTATTTTCTTTGTCAATCAGCAGATCTTCAATATTTAAATCTTCAGGTAATTCATTGTGCTCGTATTTTATAAAAAAATCTTTGTTTCTTTTTTTATAATATAACCCTTGTCCATAAGTGCCTAGCCAAATGGTTTCATTTTTATCTTTTTCGAGAGTACTAAAATTGGCATTGTTATGGGTGGATACCTTAAATTCTCTGTAAGCTTTGTTATTCTCAAACTCATAAACGGAGCCTGTAGTTGCAACAATAATGGAGTTGTTTCTCTCAATAAAGTCATATACTGTTTTATGTTTGTCTTCTGTTTTAAATACCTGTAATGTGTCTTTGGTTTTAGCATCTATTTTAAATAGACCTTCACCATAGGTACCTATATAGCTGTTTAAATTTTTATCTTGAAATATAGTACTAACATTACTAAAGGAAGTTATATGTTTAAAATCATCTGTTTCTGAATTATAAAGTTCTAATTTACCAGAATTAGTAATAATCCATAACTGATTTTGTTTATCAAAATAAATTTTCCCTAGTTTACTAAACGTAGGCCTTGTAATATCTTCAAACTGTTTATCGTAATATGTAAAACTCCTGCCATTATATTTGTTTAAACCATCTTGTGTAGCGAGCCATAAATGTCCTATACTGTCTTGAGCAATACTAATAACACTATTTTGAGACAACCCATCATTGATTGTTAAAGCATTAAAAGAAAAAGGTTTTTCGTGTACTGACTCTTGTCCATTAGCCAAAAATGGAGAAGATATAGTGAAACAAAAAATAACTAAGGAACCAATTATTCTACAATACCATGAAACCATAAACTATTTTATAGATTACAGTTATTTAAAAGGGGAGGGTTTTAAATGCAATTAGCTTTTACTAATATAATGAAATTTAATTGCTTAAATTTAAACTTTAGAAATATGAATAAAAAACCCATCAAAAAATGATGGGTAATTCATTGTATTATAAAAATATTATAGTTTATCCTTTTATCACTCCACGAGAAATCACAATCTTTTGAATCTCTGATGTTCCTTCATAAATCTGGGTGATTTTTGCATCACGCATTAAACGTTCTACATGGTATTCTTTAACAAAACCGTTTCCACCGTGTATTTGTACAGCTTCAACCGTTTGCTCCATGGCAACTTTACTAGCATAAAGTTTTGCCATAGCACTAGACATATCATAATTATTGCCCTGATCTTTATCCCACGCAGCTTTCATAACCAACATTCTGGCTGCTTCAATTTCCGTGTACATATCAGCCAATTTAAAAGCAATAGCTTGATGGTTGCAAATTTCAGTCCCAAATGCTTTACGTTCTTTAGAATATTTTAATGCCAATTCATAAGCTCCAGCGGCAATACCTAAAGCTTGAGACGCAATTCCAATTCGTCCACCAGAAAGTGTTTTCATAGCGAATTTAAATCCAAATCCATCTTTACCAATTCTATTTTCCTTTGGAACTTTCACATCATTAAATTGAAGGGTATGGGTATCACTCCCTCTAATTCCTAATTTATCTTCTTTAGGTCCAATGTCAAAACCAGGCATTCCTTTTTCAACAATAAATGCATTGATACCTTTGTGTCCTTTTTCTCTATCGGTTTGTGCAATAACTAAATACACATCAGAACGGCCACCATTGGTAATCCAATTTTTTGTTCCATTTATAATGTAGTGATCACCTTTGTCAATAGCAGTAGTTTTTTGAGAAGTTGCATCACTACCAGCCTCTGGCTCACTTAAACAGAAAGCGCCTATTTGCTCACCTGTAGCAAGCTTGGTTAAATATTTTTCTTTTTGTTCTTCAGTTCCGTAAGCTTCTAAACCATAACAAACCAATGAGTTATTTACGGAAACCATAACAGAAGCTGAAGCATCAATTTTAGATAACTCCTCCATTATCAATACATAAGAAATAGCATCCATACCGCTTCCGCCATATTTTGGATCTACCATTATACCCATAAAACCGAGTTCGCCCATTTTTCGGACCAATTCATCCGGAAACGTTTGTGCATTGTCACGTTCTATTACTCCTGGTAGTAATTCGGTCTGAGCAAAATCTCTTGCTGCATCACGAATCATTAAATGTTCTTCTGTTAAGCTAAAGTCCATAAAATATTATGATTATTGATTTGATAAAAAATTCATGCAAAGATAATTGTTTCTTGTGGTATTTTCAATAAGTAATATTATTTTTACTAATATGCTAAATCAGTCCTACAAAATTATAGCCGTAATGTCTGGCACATCCTTAGATGGTATAGATATTATTTATGCCGACTTTACTTTTAATACAAGTTGGAAATTTAAAATACATAAAGCCCAAACCGTTGCATATTCTAAGCAATGGAAAACAGAATTAAGCCAATTGGTAAATAAATCGATTGAAGAATTAAGAAAAATTGATAGTAATTACTCTGAGTATTTAGCTACTAAAATCAATGACTTTATTCAAAAAAATAATATAACTGAAATTGATTTTATTTCATCCCACGGACATACTGCACTGCATCAACCAGAAAAAGGATTAACATACCAAATAGGGAATTTGCAAGTTTTAGCAGATCGCTTAAAACGAAAAGTGATTTGCGATTTTAGAGCTCAAGATGTTGCACTTGGCGGACAAGGCGCTCCATTAGTGCCAATTGGAGATAGATTATTGTTTAGGGAATACGACTATTGCTTAAATTTAGGAGGCTTCGCGAATATATCTTATGAATATGAAAACGAAAGAATTGCCTTTGACATCTGCCCAGTAAACATAGTTTTAAACCATTATGTTTCTAGAATTAATTTTGAGTACGACGATAAAGGAGCTATTGCTTCATCAGGCAAAATTTGCGAGAAACTTTTAAGACAATTAAATGATATAAAATTCTACAAAACCAAACCACCAAAATCTCTAGGTTTAGAATGGGTGGACTATCAAATCTTTCAGCTAATAGATGAATTTGAATTAGATACAAAAACGATATTAAGAACTTTTGTTGAGCATATCGCAATACAAATTTCTAATGTTATAAATTCTGAAAAAGCAAACGTCCTTGTTACTGGAGGTGGAGCTTACAATGAATTTTTAATTAATCGCATAAAAAAACTCTCAGATGCTAAAATTAGTATTCCAGAAAAAAAAATTATCGAATTTAAAGAAGCTGTAATATTTGGGCTTTTGGGTGTTTTAAAAGACAGAAACGAAATTAACTGTCTCAAAAGTGTCACAGGAGCTAAGAAAAATCATTCATCAGGAAAAGTTTTAATTCCTAATCCAGAAAATTAATAATTTATTCACTTTTTAGGCTTTAGAGTTTTTTATATTTGCTACAACTAACCAAAACATCAAAAAATTGATAAAGGAGTTACTTCAGAAGTACGAAAATAAGTCCCCAGAAATAGTATTCCATTGGAATGATCCCGAAACAGATGCCCAAGGCTGGACAGTTATTAACTCATTGCGAGGAGGTGCTGCTGGTGGAGGAACTAGGATGAGAAAAGGGCTAGATAAAAATGAGGTGCTATCGTTAGCAAAAACCATGGAAGTAAAATTTACCGTTTCAGGTCCTGCAATAGGCGGAGCCAAATCTGGTATTAATTTCGATCCTCAAGACCCAAGGAAGAAAGGCGTTTTAGAGCGCTGGTATGCTGCTGTTTCACCGTTGTTGAAAAGCTATTACGGAACTGGAGGAGATTTAAATGTTGATGAAATACACGAGGTAATTCCCATTACTGAAGAAAGCGGTGTTTGGCATCCTCAAGAAGGGGTTTTTGAAGGGCATTTTAAACCCTCTCAAGCTGATAAAATAAATAGAATTGGTCAGTTAAGACATGGTGTGATAAAAGTAATTGAGAATCCAAAATATTCACCAGACGTCACAAAAAAATATACTGTCGCAGATATGATCACTGGTTATGGAGTGGCCATAGCAGCAAAACATTTTTATGATATAAATGGAAATTCCATAAAAAATAAAAAAGTTGTTGTGCAAGGTTTTGGAAACGTTGGTGCAGCAGCAGCATTTTATTTTGCACAAATGGGAGCTAAAGTTGTTGGTATAATTGACAGAGTTGGCGGTTTAATAAATGCAGATGGTTTTTCATTTAAGGAAATCACAGAATTATACCTTAACAAAACCGGAAATACATTAATCGCAGAAAACCTTATTCCTTTTGATGAAATAAATGAAAAGATTTGGTCTTTACAGACTGAAGTTTTTGCACCTTGTGCAGCATCTCGTTTGGTTACCCAAGATCAAATAGATCAAATGATAGATACTGGTTTAGAGGTGATTACCTGTGGAGCAAATGTACCTTTTGCAGATAAGGAAATATTTTTTGGATCAATAATGGAGCATACAGACCAAAAGGTAAGTTTAATTCCCGATTTTATATCTAACTGTGGTATGGCAAGAGTTTTTGCCTATTTCATGGAGAGAAGAGTACAAATGACAGATGAAGCCATTTTTAATGATACATCGAGAGTTATAAAAAAAGCATTAAAAAAAGTAAATAAAAATAATCCATCACAAATTGGTATTAGTGAAACTGCCTTTGAAATTGCACTAAGACAATTAATATAAATTATAACTACATATGACAACCGTAATAATTCTAGTCTTTGTTTTTGGTTATTTAGCCATTACATTAGAGCATAATATTAAAATAGATAAATTAATACCAGCATTGGTGATGATGGCTATTAGTTGGGCATTAATTTCACTTGGTATTGATGACTTTAATGAATGGTTTGATTCTGCAAGCCATGGTTTGGTAGAAGGCTTTGCAAATTTTGGTCATGAAGCCAAGATGGAATGGATGGAAGAAACGCTCTTACACCATTTAGGTAAAACCGCTGAGATATTAGTGTTTCTATTGGGAGCAATGACCATTGTTGAAATTATCGATTATTTTGATGGTTTCTCTACTATCAAATCTGCAGTTAATTTTAATAGCAGAAAGAAATTACTTTGGATGTTTTCTATACTGGCATTCATACTTTCCGCTATAATAGATAATCTTACAGCTACAATTGTATTAATTTCAATTCTTCAGAAAATTGTAAGAGACAGAGATATTAGAATTTGGTATGCAGGTTTAATTATCATTGCAGCAAATGCAGGTGGAGCTTGGTCTCCAATTGGTGATGTAACTACTACAATGCTTTGGATTGGCGATAAGGTTTCAACAGGGAAGTTATTCGTCTATCTCTTTATACCATCATTATTATGTATGGCTGTACCTACTTTTATTGCCTCATATCTTAAACCATTTAAAGGTACTTTAGAATTGCAAGATGAGGATGATAAGCCAAAAAGCAAATTTAGTTCTACCATGCTGTTTTTAGGTTTGGGAGCTATTGTATTTGTTCCTGTTTTTAAAGTGATTACGCATTTACCTCCTTATGTTGGTATGATGTTGTCCTTAGGTGTTGTTGCCATATTTGCTGAAATTTATAGTAACTCAAAGTTTGCAATAACCCAAGCTGTTTCAGATGAACATGAAGCGTCTTCAAGTCACAGTCCTGTACATGCTTCATTGTCTAAAATAGAATTGCCAAGTATCTTATTTTTCTTAGGAATTTTAATGGCTGTTGCTGCATTAGAATCTCTAGGTATTCTATTTAATTTTGCTGGTTCTCTTCAAGAATCAATGCCAATGATGGGCACAGAATTACATGGAGAAGGCGTTTCGGATTTAGTAGTGTTACTCTTAGGTGTTGGCTCGGCAATTATTGATAATGTGCCATTAGTTGCAGCAAGTTTAGGTATGTTTTCTGAGCCATTAGATAATGAATTGTGGCACTTTATAGCTTATTCTGCTGGTACAGGTGGTAGTATGCTTATCATCGGGTCTGCTGCAGGTGTTGTGGCAATGGGAATGGAAAAAATAGATTTTTTCTGGTATCTAAAAAAGATTTCATGGTTGGCATTTGTCGGTTTCTTGGCAGGAGCAGCAGCATTTATGGTTACTAGAGGCTTGTTCTAAATATACTTAAGCCAAAAACTTAACGTTATATCTATTTAGAACCTAAAATTTAAAGAATTTATATATGGCATTACTTAGTATTTTTCAAGATACTGCTGAAGTGGTGACTGATGAAGAATCAGTTGAAAAAACACTTTCTATCATAGAGCTTATCACAAGTGGTGGTAGTGCAGGCGTGATCATCATTATCATCCTTTTTGCCCTTTTGATTGTTTCAACATACATTTATTTTGAACGTATTTTCGCAATAAAAGATGCTTCAAAAGTCGATTCAAACTTTATGAATCAAATAAAAGATCACGTTAGTAATGGAAAAACGGAATCTGCACAAATGTTGTGTGCTCAGGTTAATTCACCAGTATCACGCTTAATAGCAAAAGGAATCACCAGAATAGGAAAGCCATTGGAAGATATTAATACAGCTATTGAAACCGCTGGTAGATTAGAGGTTTATGGACTCGAAAAGAACGTAAGTGTACTCGCTACAATTTCAGGAGTGGCACCGATGATTGGTTTCCTAGGAACGGTCATTGGGATGATACTTTCAATTTTTGAATTGGCAAATGCAGGAGGAACTATTCAAATGGATGTGCTCGCTAGCGGATTATATACCGCAATGACTACTACTGTTGGTGGACTTGTGGTTGGTATTGTTGCATATGTGGCTTATAACCATTTAGTGGTAAGAACCAATAAAGTGGTGCATAAAATGGAAGCTAATTCTGTTGAGTTTCTAGATTTATTAAACGAACCAATCTAATATGAATATTAGAGGACGAAATAACAAAGTAACACCAGAATTCAATTTTGCGTCCATGACGGATATTGTTTTCTTGTTATTGATTTTTTTTATGATTGCTTCAACATTGGTAACAACAAATGCTATTGATATTGTGTTGCCGAAAGCAAGTGGAAAGACTGAAAATAAAAAGTCTACAGCTGTTAGTATTAAAGCAGATCTAACTTATTATATAGACCAAAAACGAGTAGGAGAAAGCATTTTGGAAAACCAATTGGTATCTATTTTGTCAGATAAAGAAGAACCAACTATTGTTTTAAGAGCTGAAAAATCTGTACCTGTTGAAAATGTTGTAAAAGTAATGGATATAGCCAACAGAAATAAATTCAAGGTTATACTTGCAGTGAAGCCAAATTAAACGGCATCATTTTTGAAATAGAAACTAATCAAAATCAGATTAAGTTGAAGTATTTAGACAACAAACACGAACGTAATTCTGCCAGAATCACAATTCTAATTACAGTGATTCTAGTGCTGCTATTGTTTGTTGTTGGCCCACAATATTTAGATCCACCAGAAGAATACGGAGTAGCGGTAAATTTTGGTACTACTGATTTTGGAAGTGGGAATAAGCCACTCAGTGAACCTCGAAAAGCTGTTCAACAAAAAGAGGTAGAAGAAGCACAGCCAGAAAAGTCAAAAGTAGAACCTACGGAACCAGTATCACAAGCAGAGGAGGTTATGACTCAAGAAACAGCCGAATCAATTGCAATCAAAAAACAGAAAGAAGCTGAAGCAAAAGCCAAAGCTGAAGCCGAACGAATAGAAAGAAAAAAACGCGAAGCTGAAGAACAAAAGCGTAGAGAGGAAACAGAAAAAAAGAAAAAACTAGATAATCTTATTGGTGGAGTAAAAAATGCAGAGGGCAATACTGATGGAGGAGAAGGGTCAGACAATGTAGGAGGAAATAAAGGCCAGTTAGATGGTGATCCTTATGCTCCAAGTTATTTTGGAGGTTCAGGTCCTGGAAAAGGTGGAGTGGGTTATGGACTAGGAGGACGAGGAAAACCTTCAAGAGATATATATAAACAAGACTGTAACGAGTATGGTTTGGTGGTTGTCCGTATTGAAGTAAACAGACAAGGAAAAGTCGTTAAAGCTGAACCTGGTATTAGAGGTACAACCAATACACATCCATGTTTATTAGAACCAGCAAAAAAAATAGCATTATCCCATAAATGGCCAGCAGATTCAGACGCACCTTCAACTCAGGTGGGTTTTGTAAGTATTAATTTTGACGTTGGTCAGTAATTATGAATTACGATGAGACAGTTAGCTGGATGTTTCAACAATTGCCCATGTATCAAAATAAGGGCAAATCAGCTTTCAAAAAAGATTTAACAAACACATTAGCATTATCTCATCATTTAGATAATCCTCACAAACAATTCAAATCAATTCATGTTGCTGGTACCAATGGAAAAGGTTCAACAAGCCACATGTTAGCTTCGGTACTTCAAAAAGCTGGTTATAGAGTTGGTTTATATACATCACCACATCTAAAGGATTTTAGAGAGCGCATTCGCATTAATGGTGAGGTTGTTTCCAAACAATTCGTCATTGGTTTTATTAAGCGCAACAAAGCATTTTTAGAATCACATCAGTTGTCTTTTTTTGAAATGACTGTAGGAATGGCATTTGGTTATTTTGCTAAACAAAAGGTAGATGTTGCAATAATTGAAGTGGGTTTGGGAGGACGATTAGATTCTACAAATATTATCACTCCTGAGTTGTCTATTATCACCAATATAGGCTTAGATCATACTCAGTTTTTAGGAGATACACTTCAAAAAATAGCAGAAGAAAAGGCTGGAATCATTAAACCAAATGTACCTGTGGTTGTGAGTGAAACTCAACCTGAAACTAAGTCTATATTTCAAGTAAAAGCAAAATCTTCAAATTCCGAAATTTTTTTTGCAGATAAATTAATCCAGAAAGGACTAAAAAGTGATTTGAAAGGTTTATATCAAATTCATAATATAAAGGCAGTAATGCAAGCTGTAAATATATTGAGTTATTCAAAATTCAAAATCTCTAAAACAGAATTAAAAAAAGGCCTTTTAAATGTTATTAACAATACAGGATTGAAAGGACGTTGGCAAATTTTGGGTCATAAGCCAAAAACTATATGTGACACGGCACATAATAGGGAAGGGTTAACCTATGTTATGCAACAATTAAAAGAAGAAGAATACGAGCGTCTGCACATAGTATTTGGAGTTGTTAATGATAAAGATTTGTCAGGAGTATTGCCGTCATTGCCAAAGTCAGCCTCGTATTATTTGTGTAAACCCAATGTGCAACGTGGTCTAGATGCTTTGGTATTGAAAGCCCAATTTGTAGAATACGGACTTAAAGGGAGAGCATTTAATAGTGTTGAAGAAGCATTAAATTCCGCAAGGTCAGCTGCTAATGAAAATGATGTTATCTTCATTGGAGGTAGCACATTTGTAGTTGCTGAAATAATTTGATTTTTTTTATAAAATTTCTTTTGAGATATTAAAAACTAATCTATATTTGCAATCCAATTTAGAGGGCGAGTAGCTCAGTTGGTTAGAGTATCCCGATTACATCGGGAGGGTCAGGTTTTCCGAATCCTGTGTAAGTTTAAAAAAATCGGGCGCATAGCTCAGTTGGTTCAGAGCACTTGGTTTACACCCAAGGGGTCGGGAGTTCGAATCTCTCTGCGCCCACTAAGGTTTCCTAATATAGGAAACCTTTTTTGTTGGTTGTTGTAATGAAATTCTTTACTTATATTTTATTTTCTGAAAAACTAAATAAATATGTTGGCTCAACGAATGGAATTGAAGGAAGAATAGAAAAACATTAGCAAGTAATAAAGGTTTTACTTCAAGAGCGAAGAATTGGTAATTGAAATATTTTGAAACTTATGATTGTAGGTCATTTGATGTTCAAAGAGAGATAACTATAAAAAGATGGAAAAGTCGAAAAATGATTGAGAAGCTCATTAATCAGAATTAATTATTACGTTTATAAATTTAGTATCAAGGGTCATTAACTCAGTTGGTTCAGAGTGTTACCTTGACAGGGTAGAAGTCACTGGTTCGAATCCAGTATGACCCACAAAAAAAGAAATCCAAACTATTCAGTTTGGATTTCTTTTTATAAATTTTTTTAGATGAGCTCTAAAATACGCTCCAAAGCCATGCCTCGTGAGCCTTTGATTAAAATAGAACAATTATCTAGGTTTTGTTGTTTCAAATGTGGTTTTAAATCTTCAAACGTTGAAAACTTATGGATTAATAATGAAGTTTTCGTTTTATTAAAATTTTCTCCAATTAAATAAGTATTGGAATTAAAATGTTTTTCTACATAATCAACAATAGCTTGATGTTCTGTTTCTGCTTCGTTTCCTAATTCAAACATATCGCCTAAAAAGAGATATTTATTTTCAGCCTCTAATTGTTTGAAATTTTTTAATGCGGCCAACATACTGGTTGGGTTGGCATTATAGGCATCAAGAATAATTTTAGTAGAATTTTTTTCTATAATTTCCGAACGGTTATTTTTTGGTTGATAATTTTCAATAGCCTTTTTAATATTTTCTGAGGTTACTTTAAAATATTCGCCAATTGCAATTGCACACGCAATATTACTATAATTGTAATCTCCTATAAGTTGACTCTCTATTCTGGTATCGTTATAACTCAAAGTTACAAATGGATTGGCGTTTTCAAATTTAATTGTGTGATCATTGTTTGGGCTTGAGCCAAAGTTGATAACTTTAGAGTAAGCACCAATCTGTTGTACTTGTTTAATATCATCAGTATTGATAAAAACAGATTTCTTATTCGCTATTAAATAGTCATAAAGTTCTGACTTTCCTTGTATGATGCCTTCAAGACTTCCAAAACCTTCCAAGTGTGCTTTTCCAAAATTTGTAATAAGCCCAAAATCTGGCTCAGCTATTGAACACAGAAACTGGATTTCTTTTAAGTGATTAGCTCCCATTTCAACAATTCCAAAATCCAAGCTTGAAAAAGTTAATAAAGTAAGTGGTACACCAATATGGTTGTTTAGGTTGCCTTTTGTAGCCTTTACATTATATGTTGTAGCTAATACGGTTTGAATTAGTTCTTTGGTTGTAGTTTTGCCATTACTTCCCGTTAGAGATATAATAGGAATTTTAATTTCTTTTCTGTGATAATTTGCCAATTGCTGAAGCACTGTCAATGTATCTTCAACTAAAAGACAATTTTGGTTAATTACTGCTTTCTTGTCATCAACAACGCAATATTTAGCACCAGCTTCAAAAGCTTGTGACACAAATTTATTACCATCAAAATTATCTCCTTTTAGGGCAAAATACATACAGTCCTTTGTCAGTTTTCGGGTATCTGTAGATATCGATGAACTTGCTCTAAATTTTTGGTATAATTGGGCTATTTCCATAGGCTTAAAAATAAAAAAGTCCTGATAATTTTATCAGGACTTTTTAAAATATTATTTAGTGTCTTTTAGTTTCGTCTTTTTCCTTTCCCTTCAGATTTTGATCCTACTCTAGATACAGCACATCTAAAGCCAATATAATCTGTAGCCATATCTTGTGGGAAATAACGACGCTGAGCTGGGTCAATCCAATATGCTCTATCTCTCCAGGAACCACCTTTATAAACTCTTACTTCATCGTTGATTAAAGATGTTCTGTTATTAGATTTATCATACTTTCTTACCATTTCACCTTCAGAAGAATCTACTTCAACAACATGCTTTGGCGAGTTGTACATTTTTCTGGTATCCTTGGCATTTGTATCTGCTTCGTCAAAACTATCTCTGTAATAACGAGAAGAGCGCTTATCACCATCTCTAAAGTTACGGTTGTCACTTTTACTGAAGTTTGTTCTTAAATAGGTTTCTTCTTCATCTACAGCAGTAGTAGCAATCTCACCTGGTAAATCTCTTGCAATAATTTTACCGTTACTTAAAGTGTCGTAAACAATTTCATCTACTGTTACTATCTTAACAGTACCGTCTTCATTTAAGACATTTTTGGTATAAACATTACCTCTATAGTAGTTAAAATCATTAAACTCATCATCTACAATAGGTCTGTAAACATCAGCCACCCATTCTGCAACGTTACCAGCCATATCATATAGGCCATAGTCGTTAGGTTCGTAAGATTTAACTTCTGCAGTAATATCAGCACCATCGTCAGACCATCCTGCAATTCCGCCATAATCACCTTTACCTTGTTTAAAATTTGCTAATTGGTCACCACGATTAACTCGCTTACCTGATCTGGTGTATTGTCCGTCCCATGGATATTTTTTACGACCTCTATATACATTGTATTCTCTTAAATCACTCATGCCTAGAGCTGCATATTCCCATTCAGCTTCAGTTGGGAGTCTAAATTTTACTGGGATAACACCTGTTTCTCTATTTGCATATACATTTATTGGGTTACCGTCTGCGTCTGTTTGTTGTCTTCGCTTACCTCCTTGTAGTACGTCATCGTTACCACCATAAGTTTGTGAAGGAGCATTGATGTAAGTATCAACATCAAATGTGCTTTCAGCACTTAAATCAGTGTATTGAGCATCTTGTTTAATATAGCCTTCTTCTTGTAGTGCTAATTCAGCAACACGATTAGATCTCCAATTGGCATATTCAACAGCTTGTATCCAACTTACACCAACAACTGGGTAATTTGCATATCCTGGATGACGTAAATAGTTTTCTGTCATCATTTCATTGTATCCCAAACGGTTTCTCCAAACTAATGTATCAGGTAATGCACCTTTATATATTAATGAATAATTTGGATCATCTGGAGGATAAACACTTTTAAGGTAATCTAAATAGAACAGATAATTTAGATTGGTAACTTCATTTTCATCCATATAAAAAGACTGGATGTGTTGCTGATTTGGAGTATTGTTCCAATCGTGCATAGGGTCATCCTGTACTTTACCCATAGTGAAAGTTCCACCTTCTACAAAGGCAGTACCTTGTGGAGTTTCTTGTTCTTTAAAATCAGTATTGTACTGAAAACCACCATCTCTAGAGTTGATTTTCCAACCTGTGGCGCTATCTACATTTCCGGAATTAGACGAACGTTTACAGCCAACAATAGTGGCGCAAAGCGTAAGCGCTATTAAAAATTTGAGGTTTGAGACATTTTTCATATCCATACGTTTAAGTAAGCTCGTTAAATTTTAGACTCGCAATATAACAATTAAAGGTAAACCAACAACCTTTTTTGACTTCAAAATATAAAAAAAACATGCATTTCATCCTTTTTTTTGAACACAACAACGGATTTAAAGTCGGTTTATCGGTGTATTTTGCTCTTTAATAACGAACAAGAAAATAAATTATTGTTGTATTTTTGAAATAAAAATTGTGCTATTATAATAAGGCCTATATACTACCGTTATTTACTATGAAAAAGATTATTGTAGGTGCCCTCTTTTATTTGAATATAAAATTCAACATTTAGCACCTCGACAAATATGAATAAATGAAAAATCACTTTACTCTTTTTTTGTTTTGTTGTGGATTTCTAACCTTTGGTCAACAAAAAGAATTTATTATCAATTGGAATGAACCAAAAGTATTAGCAACAGCTTTAAGTAAAATTGAAGTACCCAGTTTTGATGCTGAACATTTTAGTTATGGCGATTCTGAAGGCTTAAAGTTCTTTGCCCAATGGAGTAGTGCTGGTTATGTAAATGAAAATTCAGTTACGGTTTCAAATATTTCATATCAAACTATTTTACAGACTGAATTAAAAGACTTGGATGTAGGTTTAATTCCAAATTCACCTAAGTATGTGTTTCATAATACTAATGCAAGAGGTGTCCGCAATTATTATTTCGAAATTTCACCAATCATAAAAGATAGAGGTTCTTATAAAAAAATTACGGGTTTTACTATAAATTACAATACACAAGTAGGAAGAAGCTCAAGTAGCTCAAGAAACCAAAACGATATTACCAATTCAGTTTTAAGTTCTGGTCAATGGTATCGCTTTTATATTGATAAGTCTGGTGTGTTTCAATTGACTAAAGGATTTTTAAGTAGTCTGGGCATTAATACAAACTCAATAGATCCAAGGACAATTAAAATATATGGAAATGGAGGAAGGATGTTGCCCTATTTAAATTCTGCCAATTATCCTTTTGATGTTGTAGAAAATGCTGTAAAATTTGTTGGTGAAGAAGATGGGAGTTTTGATAATGGCGATTACATTTTACTTTACGGTGAAGGCCCAACAACTTACAATCAAGAAAGTAATACAAATATTAATTTATATACAGACAAAACCTATTACTATGTAAATATTAGTCCAGGTAATGGAAAACGTATTCAACCCATGCCAACCATCAATGCAGCGGCAGACTTTCAGATTAATACGTTTCAAGACTATCAATTTTACGAAGTTGATGAGTTTAATTTAGCAAAGTTGGGTAGAAGGTGGTTTGGAGATAAATTTGATGTTGAAAACGAAAGAACCTATGAGTTTAATTTTCCAAACTTGGTACAAAGTACTCCTGTTGAGGTAAGCGTTGCTGTTGGTGCAGTATCTGCAGTACAATCCCTTATGAATATAAATGTTAATGGAGCAAATGTGTCAACTTTGCCATTAAACGCTATAGTTGATGGTTCGATTTTAGGTAGTGCTAATGCAGGTATCTATTCTATTAATGCTAATTCAGATAATATTGCAGTTACCTTAAATTACGACAATAACGGAAACCCTTCTGCAGACGGTTTTCTTGACTATATAAATATTGAAGCTACACGGCAATTGACTTACGCTGGTGATCAACTTGTTTTTAAAAATGATATCGTAAATAATACAGGAGGTATTGTAGAATATGTACTATCCAATACTGGTATAGTCCGAGAGGTTTGGGATATAAGTGATCGCTTTAATGTGGTTTCGAGCTTAAATACTGAAGGTGAAAGTTCGTTCTCATTTAAAGCACAATCAGGAGAAGAAAGAACTTATGTTGCATTTGCTAATTCAGATTTCTTTGAACCAAAAAAAGATTCCAGAACTACTGTAGCCAATCAAAATTTAAAAGGAACAATTTTTCAAAATGCACAAGGTGTTTTTGAAGATATAGATTATATCATCTTAACTCCAAATATCTTTTTGTCCCAAGCAGAGCGATTGGCTCAAATTAATAGAGACCAATACAATCTCAATGTAAAAGTTGTAACCTTAGATAAAATTTATACTGAATTTAGTACAGGAAGCCAAGACATTGCCGCTATAAGAAATTTTATAAAATATGTTTACGACAATGCAAGCACACCTGCAAATAGGTTAAAGTACCTTTGTTTATTTGGAGATGGATCTTACGACTATAAAAATAGGATTCGCAATAATACAAACTTGGTTCCTTCTTGGTACACTAATAGCAGTTTTAGTCTTTCAAGCTCTTTTGTGTCTGATGATTTTTATGGCATGTTAGATGAAAACGAAGGATCCATGGAAGAGGATATTGACCGTTTGGATATTGCTATAGGTAGAATTGTAGTTGAAGATGTACAACGCGCAAATGAAATGGTAGATAAGATTGCTGCCTATTACCAACCTGAAGCTTTTGGTAGTTGGAGAAACAATGTTATTATTATTTCTGATGATGTAGATGTTGTGTCTGAAAGACAATTACAGCAAACAACCGAAGGTTTGGGAGTGGCTTTAGAGAACGAAAAACCGTTTATTAATGTCACTAAAATTCATTCAGATGCTTTTGAGCAAGAACCCTCTTCTGCAGGTGATAGATATCCTAAGGTGAACAAAGCGGTAAAAGATGCCATTGAGGTTGGTGCTCTTGTGGTAAATTATTTCGGTCATGGAGGTGAAGATGGTTTAGCTAAAGAACGCATTTTCGACAAAACCGATACTCAAGAGGTCAATAATATTTGCAAGTTTAACTTGTTTGTGACTGTAACCTGCGAGTATACAAAGTTTGATGATCCTCACAGAGATACAGCAGGCGAGTTTACATTTTGGAACAAAAACGGTGGAGCTATTGGTCTCATTACTACCACAAGACAGATTTTCTTATACTATGGAATTGACTTCAACGAGACCTTAGATGATTATTTGTTTGCTTTTGGGTCTAGCGATTACCCTTCCATTGGTGAAGCATTAAGACTTACAAAGACGGACAATGTAGTGGCTGGTGACGATCAAAAACGCCTTGTGTTTTTAATTGGAGACCCAGCAATGAAACTGGCCATCCCTAAACCAGATATAAGATTAACAAAAGTCAATGACGTAGATATTTCACAGCCAATTGATACGCTAAAAGCACTAAGCTATACAAAACTTGCAGGTGAGGTAACCGATGTTAACGGTAATTTGCTTTCAAATTATAACGGAGTGCTTACAGCGACTGTTTTCGATAAAGAAATAGAACGACAAACATTGGGTAATGATGGTGTTCAAGATAGTAATGGATTAATAATACTAGATTTTAATACCTTAGGTGAAATTATTTTTAGAGGCCAAGCAACCATAGAAAATGGCCAATTTGAATTCGATTTCATAGTGCCAAGAGATATTGGTATTCCTGTAGGAAATGGCAAGGTGAGTTTTTATGCAAAACAAAATAATATACTTTCAGATCAAACAGGTTCAAATTTTGATATAGAAATAGGTGGTATCAATGAAAATGCACCAGAGGATAATACTGGCCCAGTTATCAACTTATTTATGAATGACGAAAATTTCGTCTCAGGTGGCATTACCAATGAATCGCCTAATCTTTTGGCAAAACTGCAAGATGAAAATGGTATAAATACAGCTAGTGGCATTGGTCACGATATTACTGCTGTTATTGATGGGGACGAAACCAACCCGTTTATACTAAACGACTATTATCAAGCCAATGTAGATGATTATACCAATGGAGCAGTATCTTATCCGTTCAGGGATTTAGAACCTGGCTTGCATACATTAACTGTAAAAGCTTGGGATGTTTATAACAATTCTTCAACAGCAGAAATTCAGTTTAGAGTTTTTGATAAGGATGAAGAATTGGTCATTAACAACGTGCTTAATTACCCTAACCCCTTTGTAAATTACACAGAATTTTGGTTTAACCATAATAGTGTGGAACCACTGGATATTTCGGTACAGATTTTTACAGTTTCAGGAAAATTAGTAAGAACTTTAAATGGCCAAACAACTGGCGGAAGTAAATCCGTGAGCTCTTTGTCTAAGGATATTATTTGGGATGGAAGAGACGATTTTGGAGATAAAATAGGAAAAGGAGTGTACATCTATAAACTAAAAGTGAAATCTAACCGTTTAAATAAGCAAGTTGAAAAAATTGAAAAACTTGTAATACTCTAATATTAAATTATATTTGTTAACGATTTAGTGCCTTTTAGTAGGTGCTATGAACTTAAAAACTCACATGAAAAAAATCATATTTACCTTGGTTGCTGTTGCAACACTTAACTTCACATTTGCACAAAATTCAGTACAGCTTATACCCAATGATAACGATAGTCGCGTAATTACAACTGGCTTACCTTTTATGCTAATAGCACCAGACTCAAGATCTGCAGGTATGGGAGATGTTGGTGTCGCTACTTCGGTTGATGGTTTTTCACAACAATGGAATCCTGCAAAATATGCATTTTCAGAAGCTAAATCTGGTGTTGGTCTTAGTTATACTCCTTATTTAACAAGGCTAGTTAACGATATATCTTTGAGTTACGCAACATATTTTAATCGGCTAAATGATTACAGTGCAGTTTCAGCAAGTTTAAAGTATTTTTCTTTAGGTGAAATTGTTTTGACACAAGATGCTGATGATGTTGGTTTTGCCGTAAAGCCAAATGAATATGCCATAGATGTAGCTTATTCACTAAGATTGGCAGATCAATTCTCAATGGCTGTAGCTTTACGTTATATGAGATCTGCATTGAGAATAGAGCAAGTGCCAGGTTCAAATGCACAACCAGCAAGCACTTTTGGTGCAGACATTACAGGATATTACCAAAGTGAGGAAGAAGCTTATGCAGATTTCAATGGTCGTTGGAGAGCAGGTTTTGCGATTCAGAATTTAGGGCCAAAATTTAAGTATGATGATGGAGGACAAGATACATTTCAACCAACAAATTTAAGATTGGGAGCTGGTTTTGATTTTATTTTTGATCAATATAGTACGTTGGGAGTAACTGCTGAAGTTTCAAAATATTTAGTACCAACACCACCGATTCGTGGAGAAAGAATAGTTTTTACTGATGCTAATGACGACGGAGTTTTTAACACAGATGATGGAGATACCCAAACTCCAGAACAAGAAGCTGCTTCTGGACAAGATGTAATCCTAGAAGGCCAAGATAATGATGTTAGTTTCATCAGCGGAGTATTTCAGTCTTTTGGTGATGCACCAGGCGGATTTAGTGAAGAATTAAGAGAGTTTACTTGGGCTTTGGGTGCAGAGTATTTATATCAAGAATCCTTTGCCTTAAGAGCTGGTTATTTTAATGAAGCAGATGATAAAGGAGCGCGTAAGTTCTTTTCATTAGGTGCTGGGTTTAAATACTCAACAATTAATATTGATTTGTCCTATTTATTTTCTGCATCAAAAATTCAAAGTCCATTAGAAAACACATTACGCTTTTCATTGACCTTTAATTTTGGTGATGGCGAGTATGACGAGTATTAGAAAACACAAATAATTAAAATGTCAAAAAAACTATTGTTTCAAAAGAGCAATAGTTTTTTTGTCTAAATAAATGCCTTAGCATGAAAGAAGTTAAAATTGAAACTACTTTACAAGTCTATGATGCCTTAGATCAGCTTCCAAATGATATTCAAAATCTCATGGCTAAAGCTGTTGAGGTAAGGGATAATGCGTACGCACCTTATTCAAAATTCAATGTCGGAGCAGCTATTATGCTAGATAACAACGAAGTTATTGTGGGTAGCAATCAAGAAAATGCCTCGTACCCTTCGGGACTTTGTGCTGAGCGTACGGCTATTTATTATGCTGGTGCTAAATACCCAAAGTCAAAAATCTTAAAAATGGCTTTAACGGCATCCTCACAAAATCAAATTACGAATAAACCAATTCCACCTTGTGGTGCTTGTAGACAAGCTATAGCAGAATACGAAATAAAACAAAATCAGCCAATAGAAATTTACTTTATGGGAGCAAAGGGCAAGGTTGTTAAATCTAATTCTTTGGCAAATTTACTGCCTTTACTTTTTGATAACTCTGTACCTGTCTCTTATACACATCTGACGCTGCCGACGACTCCTTACGTGTAGA